>JAFGPS010000050.1 GCA_016936075.1 Sedimentisphaerales bacterium
AAATGAAAGATTTGGATTCGAAATAGAATTGAATTATTATAAGAACACTATAAATGTTTTGAGAAACTGCTTTGGCAACAAGCCCCTGCGCGGGAATGACAAAGTCGTAATAATAAATAATCAGTGCAAACCAGCGTCAATCAGTGGTTAATAATAATTGGGTTGCGGCTATGCCGCGCTGGGAAATCTGTGTCTTACAAAATAAAAATGTGGAAATAGAACTTAATTTCTGGTAGAATCTCCCCTTATATGAGTAATCAAACAAAATCAAAATGGAACGGTTTTTCGCTGAAGCCCAGAAGGGATATGCCTGAAGGTCTGTGGATGAGATGCCCTGCCTGCGAGCATATGCTCTATAAAAGCGCAGTAGAGAAAAATCTGAACGTTTGTCCGGATTGTAATCATCATTTACGTATATCGGCAAAAACTCGAATTGAGTATCTGGCCGACGAGGATTCTTTTCAGGAAATTCTCACTGATATGAAAGCTAAGGACCAGCTTAACTTCAAATTCAGGGGAACAACCTATCAGCAGCGAATCAAAGATGAAATGAAAAAAACGGGCTCTAATGAAGGCATGTTGATAGGCAAGGCTTTTATTAAAGGAAGACCAGTATCTCTTGCCGTAATGGAACCGAATTTCCTCATGGCCTCTATGGGTTATGTAGTTGGCGAGAAGTTCTGTGCAGCCGTAGATATGGCAATCGAAGAAAATATACCCCTTGTAGTTGTCTGCTGTTCAGGCGGTGCAAGATTACACGAAGGTGTTATTTCACTGGGACAAATGGCGAAAACTTCCGCCGCATTAGCGAAATTAGACGAAGCCGGAGGCCTGTATATTTGCGTTTTAACCGATCCAACCACAGGTGGAGTTTCCGCAAGTTTTGCTATGTTAGGTGATTGCACAATAGCAGAACCAAAGGCAACGATTGGTTTTGCAGGACGTAGAACTATTGCCGAAACGATAAAAGTTGAATTGCCTGAAGGTTTTCAAACCGCAGAGTTCATGTTAGAGCATGGCTTTGTGGATATGATTGTTCACCGCAAAGACCTTCGCAATGAAATTGCCAGACTTATTGACTATTGCCAGAAATAAATGCCATGAACTCAAGGCAGCGTGTCCTTAGTGCTCTGAATCATAATATTCCAGATAGAGTGCCGATTGACTTCGGCGGCTTTCTTTCAGGAATCCACTGGAAAGCGTACCTCAAATTAATCGATTATCTTGGCATCAAAGATGAGTTGATAATCCTTGATCCGGCACAACAACTTGCTGAACCATGTGAACAACTATTACAGCGTCTTCGTGCTGACATTCGATATATCAACTTAAATCAATCATTCAAACCCAACACTCAAAATAGCTTCAAAGACGAATTTGGTATCGCATGGACATTCCAGGACGAGCAGCATAATTACATGTATATATCGAATCCCCCTCTTGCTAATTCATCTATTGCAGAAATTAAGAATTATTCTTTTCAGGATTCCACAACTCAAAACCTTTTCACTGACCTACGCAAACAAGCATTAATAAAATCACAAAATAGCTCGTTTGCATTATCTACGCCAATAGGAGGTTCGCTTCTCGAAACATGCTCTAATTTGCGAGGGATTGAAAATTGGTTTATTGATACAATGGAAAGTCCCCTGCTTTGCGAAATATTGCTTGATAAAGTTTTGAAATACTGGATGGACTTTTATACAGATTTATTAAAAGAAATCGGAGACATTGTTGATATTGTAATAATAGGCGATGATTTAGCCGGACAGAATGGGCCGCTGTTTTCACTTGATTTCTATCGCACTACAATCAAGCCAAGACAACAAGAGCTTATGAAACATATCAAATCATTAACAAACGCGAAAATATGCTACCATACCTGCGGCTCATGTTTCGATTTCATTCCGGACCTGATAGATATTGGAATCGACATCTTAAATCCAGTGCAAATCGGACTTAAAAAAATGGACCCTCAAAAAATAAAAGACGAATTCGGAAAACATATTTCTCTATGGGGTGGCGCAATAAATGCCCATCAACTTCTTTCCTTTTCGAATCGGGAAAAAATCAGGCGTGACGCTAAATATAATATCAATATTTTCAAATCAAACACCGGATACATATTTAGCAGCACTCATAACATACAATTTGACGTTCCTCCGGAAAATATCGTCACTCTTTTCGATGCCGCTTTTGAATATGGTTCTTATCTCTAAACGTCCAATAAATAGAAAATAAACAATTCGTATCGCCATTGCTCCACGAATACAAATAAATTCTTTAACAATATTTGTTTGCCCCAAAAAGAATAACTTCGTACAATTCATTATTTAAAGTAATTCTAATAGCAAGTATTTACGATATTATTATTAACTATTTTAAAAAAAGCGTATCTGATGGAATTTAGAGGTTTTCAATGCCAATTAGCGACATGAAAAAACAGAAAATCAGAACTCCGGATTACTGGCGTAAAAAAAATTCATATTATTATACATGGCTCGATAAAGTATATGTAATGAATGTGCGCCCGGGCAGTCGGGTTTTACATGTCGGATGTGAAGCCGGTGACCTTCTTGCGGCAGTTAAACCTTCCTATGGAGTTGGAATAGACACAGACGAAGAAATGATTGAAGCGGCAAAACAGCGATTTCCTGATTATCATTTCAAAGTGCAGGACCCGCATACAATTGCTCTCGGAGAAACTTTCGATTATATTCTGATATGTAATTCGATTGGAAGCTGGTCAGATATACAAGCTGTTCTCGAAAACCTCCGACATTATACCCACGAAGATACTCGTATTATTATCACTTATTACAGTTATCTTTGGGAGGGACTTTTAAGAGCAGGCTCAGTTTTCGGAATGCGCAAGCCGAACAGTTATCAGAACTGGCTGCCTCCGGAAGATATTATGAATCTTCTTTCTTTGAGTGGATATGATACAATCCGCAGGGAAAGTATGATGATGTCCCCAAAATGGATTCCGATTTTTTCTGCTTTTTGCAATCGTATTTTGTCACTATTGCCAATCTTTCGTGGACTGAATTTAATAAATCTTGTTATTGCACGTCCCGATCCTGCTCCTAAAAAAGCGGAAGATATTTCTTTATCAGTTATAGTTCCGTGTCGAAACGAAAAAGGAAATATCGAAGATGCCATCAACAGAATCCCTCAAATGGGAAAATTTACTGAAATCATTTTTGTTGACGGCAACAGCACGGACGGCACGGCAGACGAAATCGAAAAGCAGATAAAAAAATATCCAGACATTCAAATACAACTAATTCATCAGGGAGATGGAATCGGTAAAGGTGATGCGGTACGCAAAGGCTTCGCGGCTGCCAAGGGTGACATTCTTGTGATACAGGACGCGGATTTAACTGCTCCGCCAGAAGATTTACCAAAATTTTTCAATGCACTTTGCCAGGGAAAAGGTGAATACATCAACGGCTCACGACTGGTTTACCCTATGGAAAGACAAGCCATGCGATTTTTGAATTTACTGGCAAACAAATTTTTTGGAATGCTTTTCACATGGTTACTCAATCAGCGTTTTCGCGATACATTGTGCGGCACTAAGATGCTCAGCCGCAAACACTACGATATTCTTGCAGCAAATCGAGATTTTTTCGGTGAATTCGACCCGTTTGGTGATTTCGATTTAATCTTTGGCTCGGTTAAACAAAATTTCAAGGTTGCAGAAGTTCCAGTGACATATCGGGCGAGAACTTATGGCTCGACCAATATTTCACGCTTTCGTCATGGATGGCTGCTCTTAAAAATGAGTTGGCTTGCGTTCAAAAAATTCAAATGGAAGAGCTGAATCAATGGGAATGCTCGATTTATTAAAACTGCCTCAGGTAAAAACTGCAATAAATATGGATGATTGCTCTTTAACTTTGCTGCACAAGCAAATCCTGATGGAGAAGAAATTCCTTCGAAAAGTATATGAGAGTTTCTATCGCGATTTAATGTCTCACGTCCAATATTATGAAAATGGAACATTTATCGAATTAGGAAGCGGTGCCGGTTTTATAAAACAAATGTATCCCAAAATACAGACTTCAGATGTTCTGGATTTGCCGGATCTCGATAGGATTTTCGATGCAACAAAAATGCCTTTCAAAAATAATTCTGTCGATGCAATTGTATTAATTAATGTTCTACATCATATTAAAAATATTGAACTGTTTTTCGCTGAAGTGACAAGGGTGTTAAAAGAAACTGGTAGAATCGTTATGATAGAACCAGCCAATACACTCTGGTCAAGATTTGTTTACACCAGATTCCACCATGAAGTGTTCGACCCGAATGCAGACTGGCAGGTTGAAGGTTCGAGACACTTACTTGATGGAAATGACGCTTTAGCATGGATAATATTTAACAGGGACAAAGAACAATTCCAAAAGAAATATCCTGAACTTAATATTATAAAAATATATAACCATACACCTGTTTCTTATCTGATTAGCGGTGGATTTACATTAAAACAACTTCTCCCATCATGTATGTATGTCCCCGTCAGATGTATCGAGTCACTTTTTCAATTTGCAGGCAGCTTAACAGGCATGTTTCAAACAATTGTATTAGAAAGAAGAAGTAATGGGAAAACCAACGCGTAAAAGAATAGCAAGCAGAAGGAAATTGGAAATATCTCAGCCTTCCGAATCGGTATTTAATCCTGAACAGAATAACAGGAAGATGGAACTTATAATCTGCATTATTCTTTTTGTTTTTGGTGTTTACCAATCAGTTCTATTTTACGGTCACCAAATTGTCCCCAATTCCGATTTCCCGGCTTTTTATGAAGTTGGTAAAGCCCTTCTTTCTTTTGAATTGCCGGGTAGTTTTAAACGTGCGCCAGTTACAGGTATTCTGCAAAATCTTTTAACTCCTCTAATGCCGGGAAATTACCCTGAACTGAAAGCCGGATGGTTTCTGAATGCTATACTACATCCTTTTAACGGGATACTCTTGTTTTTACTGGCTAAACATCTGATAGGAAAATCGGCCAAATGGTTTGCATTGATATGCATGATAAATGCATGGGTATTGTATTTGATGACTGAACCAATCGCAGAAACAACGTTACTATTTTTTACGCTCTTAACTATCTACTTTATATTTCGAAGAAGCAAATGGAGTTATCTAATAGCATCAATCGCAACAATGGTACGTTATGAATGTGCGATTTTAATACTGGCGGCATTTGTAATTGATATGATATATAGAAAAAATCGCAGGGATTGCTTTGTCTCATTGGGCCTTTCCTTTCTGGCGGGTATTCCGCTTTTACTTTGGATGCTGGGAACCCACTTCCATAGCGAACCAAGTTCACTGCATTATTTAAGTATTTTCAAGCAAATGCTTTCAGGTTCATCAGAAGATATACCAAAAAACAAAATCGGAATCATTAGACATTTAGGTATCATATGGGGAGTAGGATACAAAAACCTGACTTCGAATCCATTAACATCTGGTAAAAGTTTGTCTGGCATAATTGTCGGTATGAACAAATTTTTTGCAATAACTTCTTTTATTCTTGGATGTGTTATAGCTGTATTCAAGAGAAATTGGAAAGTTCTTGTACTGGTGATATTTTTGTTTCCCTATTTCCTGATTCATGCTTATTACCCTTTCCCAATTCCAAGATTTCATGTGCCGTCATTCTGGATTGCTTTATTAATCTCTATATATGGTATTTATGAAGGATTAAAAATCGTAAACCAGAAATTTACAATCCCAAAAGGAATAATAATACTATTGCAATTATTACTGACGACATTTTTTACATTTTGGTTTTTTAAGATTATTCCGAATCTTAAGACTTGTGCAAATTTATGCCCCAAGGCAGTTATGATGCCATGGATGGCGATTGCTGTTCTATTTCTTTTCTTAATACCATTTTTGATTTTCAGATATAAAGGAATTATAAGAGAATTTTGTATCATTTCTATAATGTTGGTAATAATTATCTTCAATCATCTTAATGTGGCAGTACGGCTTAATACAGGAACTTATGATGCTGAATTCAAAATGCTTGCCGACTGGTATCAGGATGAAATACATGGCCAGGAGAAACTTGCTACAACAATGGTAAGCGTTTTGAATATTTACCTTCCATCTGAGATGCAAAAGAATCTTGTTAATTTGAGGGAAATCAAAGGCGAGAACCTTTTGGATTATGCCATTCAATTCAAGGAAAAAGAAGTTACCTATATTGCCTGGGACTTAAGAATTGAAAAGATTACGAAAGAAGCTTATTACAATCTGGGACATCTGAATAATCTCCGAGGATTGAAATTGCCACAAGACAATGGCCCATATAAATTTGTTACACAAATTAAAAATGGGAAGAATTTTGTTAATATATTTAAACTCGAAGACGTAAATTCTTACCTTTTTAACACTGACCTCTCGCAGTACAAATAATACATCTGAGAAAAGTCCGTAGGCAGCACTGGACATATTATGGATTATGGACGACAAGTGTTAATAACAAGCAATTTCCAGACCTTATAGCATTTTCAGACTGCATCTGGCATGCTCTGGGAAAACTGTAACATTGCTAAATAGAGAGTATTGAATAAAAAAAGATTATATATAAACGATTTTCAGGATAGTTTTGGTTGCAGAAACTACAAAAATGGTGTAGAGTACCTCAATTATAGCTCGGAGAGGTGGCCGAGCGGCTTAAGGCAACGGTTTGCTAAACCGTCGTAGGGGATAAACCCCTACCCCGGGTTCGAATCCCGGCCTCTCCGTTTTCCCAAATAATAATGTTATAACTTCTTATTTTTCTTGAAGTTATAACATCATTTCAATTCTTTTCTATTGCTTTTTTTCCTCTATAATTTCAGGGAGCCGCAATACGTAAAATTGTCAGAGAGTTTGGCGAAAATTCATATTTGAATTCCGGTCCACTAATACTAATTGTCTTCTCCACTGATTTCACTTCGTTCGGATTTTCGAGTGTGTTTTCAGCCGTACTGCTTGTATGACCAAGAGTAGTAACCTTTGCTTTTTTACCAGGATTAGAAATGCCATTTATTGTAATCGTTCCGTTTACAGAATCAGCGGTTGGATTTACAACTTTTACAACAAGCTCCTTTTTAGCGTTATCCATACCAGCCAGAGCATAAAGCTGTTTAACTCCGGCAGAACCACCTCGTCCGCCGCGACCAGCGAAACCTCCACCGGCGCCGCCTCGACCGCCTCGCCTATTTGAAGAAGAAGCTGGTAAGGTCACGTTATCTGCTGTCACTTCAGTTTTAAGAACCTGGTCCGGTTTGTTTACACTGAAAAGCCTTTGTACCTCGTATGAAGTACGGCCAATAACTCTTGAATTATCAAAACGGATTAGATTAACTTCCCATTCGCGGGAATTAACATTCTCAAAAAGCGGTGCATACGAGCTCATCGTGACAATGTCTGAGTTCTTTTCCATGTTCATCATGAAGACTGCTTCGGCCAACGCTCCCTGGAGATTACCATTTCCAACGCCGCTATTGACCGCGTATTCACCAACATAAATCTTCGGACCGTTTCTATCAGTTCTGTCATACTGATTGGCCATACCAAAGAATCTCGAAGGATTAACGTAAAAGTGTTCATCAACTATTTCTACCTTCGCATTCGGAATACGCTCGTCGGCAATTGTAATTATGTCTGGGTATTTTGCTTTGATTGCATCATAGAAAACGCGGTAGTTTTCCTGGTAGACCTGTCCGCCGTTTTCATTACCTATTTCAATATATTTAATCTTGAACGGTTCTGCGCGTCCATTTGCTGCGCGTTTTGCGCCCCATGTGGAAGTGACAGGTCCCATAGCATATTCAAGTGCATTCAGAGCATCCTGAACCATTGGCTCAAGCTCTTTACCCTGTACATACTCTGAAGGTGTTCGCACACTGCAACTCATACCTACATTACATACATACATTGCATCGGCATTCAGGTCTTCGGAAAGTTGAAGAAGTTCATGGTAACCTAAGCTGTAAGTATTGAAATAGCCCCACACGTTATAGAGACCGCGACGCTGACTTTTATCACCAATCGTCTCTTTCCAGTTCCATCGCGAACTGAGACTTGCTCCTTCCACAACACAACCACCAGGAAAACGCATAAAGCTGGGTTTTAGAGCCGCAAGCATTTCACAAAGGTCTATTCTCAAACCATGTCCCTTGAATGTCTTGCGAGGATATAGTGACACTACATCGAGCCAGATTGTTCCTTCAGTTACCTGACTAATAACCAGACGTGCTTTTGAATTAGTCGAGTTTGCGGTTAGCGCGAGTTTGTACTCTTTCCATGCACCGCCAACGTTTTCGACTTTACCTGAAGCGGCGACCGATGAGCCGTCCTCATTTTCGAGAGAAACGTTAAGTGTTGTAGTGCGGCTGCCTTCTGTGCGAGCATAGAAGGAAAGGTCATAAGCTTCACCCTGCTGAATATTCATTCCCCAGAAACCTGAGTTTGATACTCCGATTCGTTTGCCAATTTTGGTCGCTGTGAGTTTGATGGAATGTGGATTGCGCTCGTTTAGAGGATTTTCTTTTTCGAGTGAAATGCTTCCTTCGGCATCACCATCTGCGACGAGTGACCATGCAAGAGTAGGATTATCAGTATCCCACCATTGGTTATAATGCCTGCCTTTGGCGGTGTAGATATCTGTATCCTCCTGTGTCCAGCCATCTGGAAGATTAGTTGCTTCGAAATCCCGATTCTGTACGAGTTCGGCACTGAGACCTCCTTCGCCGGCACGGGAAATTTCTTCGTAAAAAATGCCATAGAGATCCGGACTCGTTTCAACACGCGACGCCGCTGCATCAATAACTATACTCGGATTTCCTACTTGAGTTGCTTCGCTTGTCTCATCCTGAGCAAAAGAATTTTGCACAAGACCTATCAGTGACAATGAAATAACAAACAAAATGATTAAGATAAAACAAATCTGTCTCATAATGAACCTTCATAATAATATTAGCGTTAAGATGATAAAAAATACTTTACAGTTTTTATTCGCAATAGATTCTTATTTCTCTCGAAGATTGTTCGGATTGTATCGAATCTTTGCACTTTTGTATGTATGTGTCAGGCTTCCTGCCCTTAAAGGATCTTGTGAATTTGCGGCAGTCTGTGTCGGTTGTTCTGCTTTGCCGGAAAGAATCTCATCAGCACAGGCAATCATTTCATCCATGTAGGAAGCTGGGAGAACATCATTATGCCCGGGTAAAAGTCGATCATACTTACCTTTATATTTTTCCTGAAGACGTTCCATACTTTTCTTGTAAGTCTCCAGTGGAACATTCGAAATTTGCGCCCAGGTCTCAGTATTGGCCGTATCGCCGCCGAATAATACTTTATCCTGAGCGTCCAGTAAGCAGATACTTCCGGGTGTATGGCCGCGTACTTCAATTACCTCTATTTTTTTGCCGCCGAGGTCAAATATGTATCCATCTTTAATCGGGATAAGTTTGACATTGCTGCCGCTGTATCTCTTACACGATTCCAAATCCGCTTCGTGAACATAAACTTCAGCAAATGCGTTATTACTACCGGAATGGTCGGGATGAGCATGAGTATTTACTACAAGTAAAGGAAGTGATGTAAGAGCTTTAATTTCTTCAGGTGAAATAAATCCGGGATTGCCTGTATCGATAAGCAAAGCCTTTTCGTTACCAACAACCAGATACATGTTGATTCCTTCTGATTGGAATCTCATCGTTCCGGTTACGAGTGCTTTGCTCAAAACAGTCGTAGTTGCCCCCACGCCGCGAGCTTGTCCGCCCTGCACGCGTGATGCAGGAGCATTCTGTGCAATTACTGTAATTACCAGAGAAAGACAAACCAACGCACAAACCAGAAATACTCTTCTTATCTTTAACATAATGCGCCTCCAATATAAAACTACATACCTTGAGCACAGCTTTGCCGCTGTACATATTTTCCATAATAATATACAGAATTGCTCCCGGAAACTCAAGGTTTCATTTTTTTACAATTTCTACTGGATTTTTATGAAAAAAAGAGGCTGGTATTGAAACTACAAATAGCATTCTGTAATTTAATAAACGAATGGTGTCATTCTGAGTGAAACGAAGAATCTGGGGTTTGATAGCCAGATGCTTCGCCTACGGCTCAGCATGACAAACCATCATAATAAACGTTACAGAACACTATGACTTACCCACTAGAAGGGAATATAGATTTCTGTGCTGGTTATCATATATGAAATGAAATATCCAAATTCTTTGCGGCAGCAGTTTCATCTGGGCGACACACCGGAGTCGTTATAGGAGATTGTTTGATTTTTTCCGGCTCGGTTTTGGCGATTTCAGCAATTTCTATCATCGCATCGATAAATTCATCGATGGTTTCCTTGCTTTCTGTTTCCGTCGGTTCAATCATTAAAGCTTCTTTGACAATTGTTGGGAAATAAACTGTAGGCGGATGAAATCCCCTGTCGATAAGCGATTTTGCTACATCTAAAGCATGAACTCCGTTTTGGAGCATCTCATCGGTCGGGCTAAAAACACATTCGTGTTTGCATATATTTTCAGAAGCGGCTTTGTAATGCTTTTTCAGCTTTGCGAGAATGTAGTTTGCATTGAGTACGGCGTTTTCAGCTACTTTGCCTAATCCTTCTTTGCCAAGCATGAGAATATAGACATAGGCTCTCAGAATAATTGCGAAGTTACCATAAAACGGAGCTATATAACCGATAGATTTCGGCCTGTTATATTCCAGTGCATAAGTTCCGTCATCTCTTTTTACAACAACTGATACAGGCAAGAAGTCAACGAGCTTTTCATTAACTCCTACGGGACCAGAGCCGGGTCCGCCCCCGCCGTGAGGTGTCGCGAAAGTCTTGTGCAGATTTATGTGAACGATATCGAATCCGAAGTCACCGGGACGGGCCTTGCCGACTATCGCATTTAAATTCGCGCCATCGTAATAAGCAAGACCATCGACGCTATGTATTAAGTCGCAGATTTCCTTGATATGCGAATTAAAAAGCCCAAGAGTATTTGGACAGGTCAGCATGAGTCCGGCAACTTCATTATTTATTAATTTCTTTAACGCCTTTATGTCCATGATACCATTGTCATCGCTCGGGACTACTACTACTTTATAGCCCGCTATCGCGGCACTGGCTGGATTTGTACCATGAGCGCTGTCCGGAACAAGTACGGTTGTTTTTTTATTACCTTTGTTCCTGTGATAAGCGGCCATTATCATAATGCCTGTAAGCTCGCCGTGCGCACCTGCCATAGGCTGTAAAGTAAAACCTGCCATGCCAGTTATTTCGCGCAGGAAAATATCCATATCATAAAGAACCTGAAGTGCTCCCTGTGTGAGCATGCCACCCATACGCAATTGGGGAAGCAACGGATGAAGATGCGCAAAGCCGGGATACGAAGCAATTCGCTCGCAAACTTTGGGATTATATTTCATCGTACATGAACCGAGCGGATAGAAATTCGTATCGACTCCGAAATTCATGCGTGAAAGCGCAGTGAAATGCCTTACCACATCAAGTTCGCTCAATTCAGGCAATTCCGCGCTATTTTTTCTGAGAAAGTCACTATTAATATTAATCGTTGTCGGAACGTCACTATTATCGACCTGTATGGCTCTGCGTCCCTTTACCGATTTCTCAAACAAGAGCTTCATAAACAAGCCTCCAGTGATTCTGCTAACATTCCTATTTGCTGTTTTGTTCTTTTCTCTGTTACACAAATCAGTATGGATTTTTCCATATTTTTATAATACCTGCTCAAAGGAAAACCAGCGGCGAAACCTTTCTCAATAAGTCTTGCGATAACGTCTGCCGCTTCACATGGCAAATCGAGAACAAACTCATTAAAAAACCATTTCTGTTTAAAGTGTGCTTTTACCCCGGGTATGGCAGTTAGTTTGTGATAGGCATAACTCGCTTTGTCCGCACATAACTGAGCGGTTTCTTTCAAGCCTTCCTTACCTAACAGTGACATATACACAAGAGCGGTCAAAGCACATAAAGCCTCGTTCGAGCATATATTCGATGTTGCTTTATCTCTGCGTATATGCTGTTCGCGTGCCTGAAGAGTCAGGACAAAACTTCTTCTATCGAGCTTGTCTTTTGTCTGGCCGACAATCCTACCCGGCATTTTCCTGATATATTTCATTTTTGTTGCCATGAAACCAAGATAAGGTCCGCCGAAGCTCATTGGCATTCCAAGACTTTGTCCCTCACCTGTCACTATGTCGGCCCCCATAGCTCCGGGAGTTTTTAATATTCCAAGCGACACAGGGTAACACGAGACAATCAGAAGAGCGCCTTTTTTATGTGCGGCTTCGGCAATGTCACTAAAATCATCCACACAACCGAAGAAATTTGGATTCTGCAGAATTACAGCGGCGGTATCGTCATCGAGCTTTTTATAAATTTCATCCCGATTGGCCTGGCCATCAACGCAATTGACCTGCTCAAGTTGAATGCTTAAATTCTTTGTATAAGAATCAATCATAACACGGTAAATAGGATTGACACTATCATCGATAATAACTTTGTTTCGTCCCGTTATTCGCAGAGCCATCATTACCGCTTCGTAAATTGCGGTTCCGCCGTCATACAGTGACGCGTTAGCAGCTTCCATCTCAGTCAAACGGCAAATAGCAGACTGATACTCATAAATAGCCTGTAACGTCCCCTGAGAAAGTTCAGGCTGATATGGAGTGTACGCGGTATAAAACTCACTTCGTGAAATAATCGCATAAACTGCGGCGGGAATAAAGTGGTCGTAAAAACCGCCGCCCAGAAAGCAGGTTAGATTTATATAATTTTTACCCGCGATTTCCGCCAGTGCATCCCTGACCTGATGCTCGGTCAAGCCTTTGGGGAGATTAAATTCGCCTGCTCTCAAATCTTTCGGTATGTCACTGAATAGCTTATCCATCGTCAAGCCTATTTCAGCGAGCATATCTCTTTGCTGTTCTTTGGTATTTGATATAAACGGCATTTTGAATAACACCTCAATAAAAAAAAATACTTTTTCACACTTTGAATTTTTACATACTTTTCAGATATGCTTCATATTGCTTCGAACTCATAAGATTATCGATTGTGCTCTTATCAGTTATTTTTATGGTGCATATCCATCCGGCATTATAGCAGTCTTCATTAATCTTTTCAGGCGCAGATTCCAATTCGGAATTGACCTTTGTTATCTTACCGGCTACAGGTGAATAAACATCGCTTGCGGCTTTCGAGCTTTCAACTACTCCAAGCTCACCTTTTTGCACAACTTCTTTATTTACCATCGGCAATTCGACAAAAGTGATTTCTCCTAATAACTCCTGCGCATGATCGGTTATTCCTATAGTTGCAACGTCACCTTCGATTTTTGCCCATTCATGCTCTTCTGTATAATACAAGCCCTCAATAACCATTTTATTTCTCCATTTTAAAATTTTTCGAATCGCGTTATTATTGTGCCGGAAATATCAGTTTCCAGTTCTTGATTCTTTTCGACTTTGCTTTTCTTACCTTTTTCAACCTGCATTTTGCTTCTTGCAGTATAATATAGTCCTATTTGCCTATTCTCTTCAGCTATATTTTTTGAAATATATACTAATGCAATCTGTTTTTCATCAACTTTTGCACAGCTAAGCACCCAGCCTATACAAATCCCGTTCTTATCCAAAATACCATCATGCTGTCTAACCGGGCGAATTCCTGCCTGTCCGGGAAATTCAATTCTCGCGACCTGCATATTATAATTCTGAGATTTTTTTTGCATCACGGCCTGACCAATAAAAAAGTCTTTTTCCAATTTGACCGCCCAGCCGTATCCCGCCTCAAACGGATTTATATTAAATTCTCCATCCAGTTCGTGACCATAGAGCGGCAGACCTGCTTCAATTCGCAGACTATCTCGAGCGCCAAGCCCGCATGGGATTATGTTCAAAGACTTTCCTTTTTCCAGTAACAAAGCCCAAAGCTCCGCGGCTTTTGAAGGATGTACAAATAATTCGTAACCAGTCTTTGAGCCTGTGTAGCCTGTTTGTACTATAATGCAGTTTATACCATCCAATCCAGTTTCTATCAAACTGAATGATTTCATGTCTTGAAATTGCTGCTTGTCCTCTTGAGCTTCTATCATCGAGAACAATAATTCTTTTGATGCAGGTCCCTGCAAAGCAATATCCACTCTGCAATCTTGACCGCAATCAGTCAACAAATCACGGATTACAGGTTTATCCTGTAATTTTCGTGCAGGCTTTTCAGTATCAATAATTGCTTCATCTTTTTGCAACGCCTTAAGCCATGCTTGAATTTTAGTTTTATTTGCGGCGTTGACAACGACCATGAAGTTATTTTCTTTTCGCCGGTATATAATAATATCGTCCAGAACGTACCCGGCAGCATCAAGGATATAGCTATACTTGGCAAAGCCAATTTTCAGTGTTTTAATATTATTTGTGGTAATGGCGTCCAGAAAATCCGGCGCGTGTTCTCCGTCGAATTCGAGAACTCCCATATGTGTACAGTCGAATAATCCGGCTGATTCACGTACGGCTTTATGTTCGACGCTGATGGAAGAAAACCATAGAGGCATTAAATAACCTGCGAAATCGGCCATTCGGCTTTTCTCTATGCGCATTAAATGCTGCTCAAAGAGAACTGTTCCTGAGGGTGTTTTAGTACTTTCTTTGAAAACAAATCGTCCTGAAACTCCATTTTCTATCAATTCAAATCTCCTTCGTGGTAAAGAGCTATAATGCTTACGGTTGAGATTTCCCGAAAGGCTACGGAAATATGCTTAAAAGCCAGGAATTTACCGTCATCCTCGCAGGATTTTACTACCCTGAAGGGTATAAATCAATGTTTCAATGTAGGATATATAACAAAGAAAAAAGGACGAGGCAACAAAAATCGTCAAACAGTCATAAAAATTCTTCTTTGTGTGTTTACGTATTTTTATTCAGTTATTGTGTTTTTAGAATGAAGCATTTTCAGTGGAATCATCTGCCTGAAAAATCCCACTATATGAATCGAGTCTCCAGCCGTCAGTATTTGCACCGGCAGCGGCTCCGTCAATTCTGACTGTATTTTTATCATTGTAAGGATTTTTAGGAATCTTATTTAAATATGGACCGTAATCTGAACCTGCTGAACCATTTCGATCTGTTTGAGTAGTCATTCTTCGCTCAAAATCTGCCGATGCCTCACTACTAAAAGCAGGTAGCTGGTCATCATGTTGTGATCTATATACTTCAACTTGCGTTCGGACTTTTTGAAGATCAGTTTTAAGTGCGGAATCTCGGGCTTTTTGTCCCGCATCAGAAAACATCGGAACAACTAAGGCAGCCAGAATACCGAGCATTGATATAACAATCAGCAATTCTACTAATGTAAAGCCGCTTTTTTTTATCATTTATTTTTATCCTAACGAATGCATAAATTAAACTTTTATCAGGAATATTATATATATCGACTATCCTCTATTTATAATATTGTAAATAAATTTACTATGGCCAAATTTCTTATACTTATCTAAGGAATTAGATTAAAAAAAATATGAGTATTATTTTTGTTTTTGTAATTTTTTTATTTATACTTTAAATAGAGGGAAGAGTTTCTTCTTAATTTATATGCCAAAATGACAACAAACACCTTTTACTGGAAAAGAATCTTACATTGCCAGAACAATATCGGGAATATAAGATGTTTTCTCCTAACCTTATTTACCCCGGAAAAGACTAATATTTTCGAATCATCTAAACATTTCGTATTATTTGAATATGAGGATTGTATTTTAAAGTGGATTAGATTATTTACAAAAAAACTCTTGAGCATATAAATTCGAGATATTGCTTAATAACAACCCTTAAAAATAAGTTTTGCTTCGCTTAGATTAATCCTGGATTCAGAGGTATAAAAGTTGATGATTACAGGCATTTTTGTGGAACAACTTACTCTATCAGTACAATCGTTATTTGATCACCATTGGTCTGAATGGGAGATATTAACTTTATCCATGTCGGTTTTGTTTTTGTTAATATGCCTTACGAAGCTACAGCGAAGCAACAAAATCCGAAGAAAATATCATAATCAGTTTATAGAAAACACCCCTGCTCTCGGAATGAATTGGAGCGCTTTTAATAAAAAACGTCAGACAAGCAAGGATTCGAAAAAAGAGCGATTAGTTCCTGTTCATAAAAATCAGAATACAAAAGATTCACAAGAAAAGGAACCTGTTGAAAAGCCGCATAAAAGATTTAGGTTCCAATCTCATTCCAACATAAACAAGCAGAGCGAGAAAAGTTCTGAACAACAAATTTCAAAGTTAATGACCGATGAAAAAAAATTGAACTATACCTTAGCAGAGTATGAACACATAGAATCACAAAATAAGCAGTACATAAATACTTTGAAAAAGCTTCAGAATGAAATAAAACAACTCCAAAACGAAACCAACACACATAAGCAGGCAAAAGAAAGTTTCGAAAAGCAGATTTCAGAGTTAACGGCAGATAATAAAAAATTGAAGCAAATGCTCACTGAGTATGTACAGACCAAATCAAAAATCGATGAACTGACAACTGAACATGAATTGCTTCGGGAAGAGAACAAACAGTTCAAAAACGAAATTAATACATATAAGCAGACAAAAGAAAGTTTCGAAAAGCAGATTTCTGAGTTAGCAGCGGATAATGAAAAATTGCAAAGTGAGCTTACTGAGTTTGCAAAGGCCGAATCAAAAATCGCTGAGATGACAAATGAAGTAAAACGTCTTCAGAAGGAAGAATTTCAAGTCGAGCAAATATCAGAAAATCAAATCGTTACTGAGACGGCTCTCGAGGTCGAGACACCGGTTAACAAAAAAACAACAAAAAGAAATAAAATCAAGAAGAAGCAACATAGAACTGTTAAAGGCATCAAACAAAAGCTCTGTAAAAAATGTAATGAATGGAAACCTGAAAGCGAGTTCCATAAAAATTCCTCAAGCAAAGACAACCTGGCCGCATCCTGCAAGAAATGCAAAAACAACGCCGCAAGAGAACACCGCAAACAACTAAAAGCTTCCAAGAAATAAATATCAAATTGCGAAACTGCTTAGAATATACAGATTATGCCTGTGCTAAATATTTTAATTGTTGGTATAGTTTATTGCATCTTTTAAAAACTCAGTATGCAACGAGTTTTTTCTCAGATATTATTTCAATATTACTATTTAAGATTTTCTAAGAACAATTCATCAAAAAAAACTTGGCGGATAAAATCTGTTACGGCATCACTAAAAGATTCTTTAACTGGAATATTCCACTTTTTCAAAGATGATTTCCCAAAATAGGTATCTCTCCAAACAATCTTATTTTGGCGGTTGTCAGCAAGCTTAAGCTTAACTGTCAATTTGCTATTAACTGTATAGTCCCATATACCCATTAGTACTTCACAATCATAATCAATTAATTCACCACTTAATGTAAAATCATTGGAAGAGTTTGATTTAGGTAAATTTGCTGCTTCAAAACCCTGAGCTAATGCATTCTGAATAATTTCTGCAATAGGTTTTTCTGCCGCATAACCTCCAGTGGTTGGGCCATAAGCATTTCTTTTATGAATGATAAAATTAGGATTCTCAACTAATCGCATATCAGTAATATTACCGATATAAGTCGTTTTTGTACATTCCACATATTTATCAATTACACCTTCATATTTATAATTAATTGGAACTTTGTCGACTGAAAATGCTGATTTAATGATATTGGATTATAACTCTGAAAAAATTATCAAGTAAAAGAAATCCCCCGAAATATAATCGGAGGATTTTCTAAATAAACAAATTCAATTTCAGCAGATTAAATTATTCTCACTAAGGTAAATCATTACCAGTTTCATTTCCCGTAGCTGCTTCCGCTGCGTCAACCAGACCATTGCCATAGAAGTAATCAAAACCCAACTCACCTAAATCATCTGCCGTATCGATTAGAATATCTCTTATACCATCAACTGAGTATTCATAGTTATAGCTTTGAATGATTAATGCGACCGTGCCAGCTACATGAGGGGACGCCATACTCGTTCCGCTCCATGTCTCACCTGAATATTTATCGCCTGGTAAAGTTGAGTCTATATTTACACCTGGAGCTGCAATATCAACGTAAGAACCATAGCTGCTAAAATATGCTCTTTGGTCATTTTTGTCGGTGGCTGCTACTGCTATCACGGAATCATAAGCGGCTGGATAAACAACTGGATTTCCTTTAGTAGCTTCATTGCCTGCTGCCACAACTACTACTATACCAACGGTTTTAGCATTGTCACAGGCATCTTTCATTGCTTCGCTATAAAGTGTTCCACCAAGGCTCATGTTTATAACATCAATCTCAATACCTTCTGTTTTATAACACCAATCGATTCCTGCAATTATATCTGCATATGAACCCAATCCAGCAGCGTTAAGGACTTTGACTGCATAAAGGTTAGCTTGAGGTGCAACACCAACTACACCTATTTCATTATCGATAGCTGCAATAATACCGGCAACATGTGTACCATGGCCGTTGTCATCCATAGGTGCTTTGCGAGGTCTGACAATATTAATTCCCCCTTTGTAGTTTCCTGCTAAGTCTTGGTGATTGTAATCAATACCAGTATCGATAACTGCCACGTTTACTCCATCACCGGTTTGGCCTGAAAATTCAGCATCAATTCGGTCTACTCCCCATGGGATGTATTGTTCAGGTTGAGGCGTAGGTGTTGGTGTTGGTTTTCTGCTGGTCGTCGGTCTTTTTGCCGAACCTGCCGGTGTACTTGGTAGTGCCCATGCGACTGCATCCGGCTCAATTCTTATTACATTAGGATTCCGTGCTAAACCCTGTAATGCTGTATTTGGTATTTCAATAGCAATAGCCGGAATGATGCTATACTCATAAATAACTTGTCCTCCCATAGCACGAACGGCATTGCTGATAGGCCTTTGAATAGTTACAATATATCGTCCTCTGTTGCTATTTTGTGCCTGGCTCTGGCCTGAGAATAGCAATAATATCATACATATGGCAACTAATCCGACTTTAAATTGGGTTTTCATTTTTCTTTCCTTTCAATTTTGGTGGATTTTAGAGTTGACGTTTTTTTTAAAAAAAGCTATCCCTTCAATTATATTTTAATTGGGGGTATTATAAAATAAAGAGTTTAAAAAACCTTCTAATCAAAACTAATAAATAACGGCCTATTATACTGTAAGTATATCTTAGTAATTAATTTTGTATATTGTGGAAAATACTTATATTTAAAGAAAAAAACCTTGTAAGGTTTATATCTTACAAGGCTACAGTTCAAAACTCCCCGAGTAGGGCTCGAACCTACGACCTAGCGGTTAACAGCCGCTCGCTCTACCTATTGAGCTATCGGGGAATAGGTAAAATTAAAACTGATAAACCTTAATTAGAAGGTTTATCAGCCTCAACTATCGTCATATTATGCTTATTTCTTAAGATTTGTCAAGCCTAAGAATAAATTTTCACTAATAATATCTTGAAAAAAAATCAAAAGCTGGAAAAAAGGACTCTTATGCTGTATAATATTTAGTTTATTGAATTTAAGTAGTCTGTCCCAATGTTCGATATTATTGGAGTAGTATCTTTTCCTCCAACAGGAGGCGTTTTTGGCGCATATAACGTCTTTTGATAAGGTGATAAAATTTGCGCTGAAGTATTTTAAGTAAATATTACAATATGGCAAAAGACATTCTTGATATTGGTGGATTTAGTATTATAAGACGCTTGGGAGTCGGTGCCCGAAGTACAATATACCTTGCCACAGATTTGGAAGATGATAAACAGGTCGCTCTTAAAAGAGTTACTTTCGAGAGACCTGAAGATACTCGCATTTTCGAACAGGTGGATATGGAATATAATGTCGCGGTGGGGATTGACCATCCATATGTGCGAAAATGCTATAAACTCAGAAAAATCAGAAGCATGTTCAAAGTAAAGGAAATGCTTCTTTCTATGGAATATTTCGATGGCGACAGCCTCGAAGACCGTTCGTCATTGAGTCTGGGTGATGTTTTGCTTATCTTCAGAATGGTTGCCGGCGGCTTAGGAGCAATGCACCAGCACGGTTTTGTACATTGTGATATAAAGCCAAATAATATTCTAATCAACAAAGCAGGCTTAATCAAAATAATCGACCTCGGTCAGAGTTGTAAAATCGGCACAATTAAGAAGAGAATTCAGGGTACGCCGGATTACATCGCTCCTGAACAAGTTAAACGTTTGCCTATGGTACCACAAACAGATATCTATAACCTCGGAGCGACAATGTACTGGGCTCTAACCGGCAAACATGCACCAACTTTGATTCCCAAAAAGAACCAGTTCGGATTACCTGAAGCACCGAAACCCAAGCGTGCGCCTCATGAAATCAAACCCCTACTGCCTATAGGTGTTTCCAAACTTGTAATGGATTGCCTCGAAGATGATCCTGCTCAAAGACCTCGGGATATGTCGATAGTAATTTCGAGACTCGACGTTATGGTGCATAGTATCTTCGGAGATAAGATAAAAACTACTAAAAATGCCTCAGACAATAATTGAACTTCTAAAGAACGGAATCAAAGCTAATTACGAAAGCACACTTCGTAGAGGCAACCTTATTGAATTACCATCGAAGGGAAGTCTTATAATAACAGGCGACCTGCATGGACACAGGCGAAATTTCGAGCGAATAGTCTCTTTTGCCGATTTAGCGAATAATCCCGACAGGCATTTAGTTTTGCAGGAAATAATACACGGCGGCCCGGAAGATTCACAAGGCGGCTGTTTATCATATCAACTGCTTTTCGAGGCAGTACGTTACAAACTGGACTTCCCCGAACAGGTTCATATTATTATGGGCAATCACGATACTGCCTTTATATTAGACACTGAAGTGATGAAAGATGGCAAAGAAATGAACCGCGCAATGATTCAGGCTATGGATAGGGAATACAAAGAAGCGACACCTGATATTGTTACGACAATGAAAGAATACCTTTTTTCTCAGCCGCTTGCAGTCAGGAGTGAAAACAGGATTTGGATTTCGCATTCGCTTCCGGCAGACCGTTTTGCAGATAAATTCGATCCTGGAATTTTGGAGCGACCGTTGCAGCTCGAGGACATAATCAGGCCGGGACCGGGTTCTGGATATCTTTTAACATGGGGAAGGAATTTAGGCCAGGAGCTTCTTGATAAAATGGCTAAATTGTTCGATGTTGATATTTTTGTTCTTGGACATCAGCAGCAGGACCAGGGATGGCGCAAAGCAGGGAATAACCTTATAATTTTAGCTTGCAATCATAATCATGGACATATACTTTCAATTAGCCTGGAAAAGAATTATAATATTGAGCAATTGGTAGATTGCCTGATACCTTTAGCGTCTATCTCCTGATAAAAATAAATATCGTAAAGCTAAAAATAAATTAAGGACATCACCTAAATAAAGAAATAAGTACACAAGCAAGAAAGAATTTAATCCATTTTTTGCTTATGTTTTTATTGGCTTTTTTAGTTTGAATATTGTTATGGAATGGTACTATTATATAGCTTTAACTGCAATTGTATCGCAATTGGTTTTCCTGTGTCAGTCTTTTGGCACTTACCGATATGCTTTGAAAAAATTCAAAAAAAAACGCTGGTATCGTCCACAAACGGTATTGATTATACCCTGTAAAGGGCTGGATTCTGCTTTCAGAAAAAACATTTCTTCTTTTTTTTACCAGGATTATGAAAATTACCTTTTATGGTTTGTTGTAGCAGACGAATCTGACCCGGCTTATACTGAATTGTGCGAAATAAAAAAACAACTGAGCCTGGATTCTAAAGCTTTGGAAGTGCAGATATTCATCGCCGGACAAAGTCAATCATGCAGTCAAAAAATTCACAATCTTTTGTATTGCTATAATAAAATCAGCAGTGACATTAGTGTTTTGGCTTTTGCGGATTCGGATATTTGCGTACATAAAGACTGGTTAAGTCACCTTGTTTACCCGCTTAGTAAGACGAAAAATGGAGCTACAACCGGCTACAGATGGTTCATACCGGAAAAAAATAATCTCGCAAGTATTACACTTTCCGCTTTAAACGCCAAAGTAGCCCAGCTTTTAGGCAATACAAGATTCAATCAGGCATGGGGCGGCTCTATGGCTATTCGTACGGATGTATTTCGCCAAGTTGGTCTTGATAAGTTATGGCCAAATGTTTTGAGTGATGATTTATCACTTAGTTATGCAGTTAAAAAGGCGGGCTTGAAAATAGCTTTTGTTCCAGCTTGCCTTGTGGCTTCGTATGAATCAATGACATGGGGAAAGTTATTTGAATTTGCACGAAGGCAATTCCTGATTACGCGTGTGTATGCTTTTGGAACATGGCTTTTTGGATTGTTTAGTTCCGTTTTCTCGGTACTTGGTTTATGGGGCGGAATTATTATCGCAGGACTTATATTGAATAATTCCTGGCCTGATTCAAATATTTTATTAAATGAAAAAATAATTTTACTATCACTTCCTGTAGTATTCTTTATCGGCCAGCTCATCAGAGCTATACTGCGTCAGAAAATGATACGGATACTTTTAGAGAAAGACAGTAAACGAATGAGTACGGCCTGTATAGTTGATTTACTCTTTTTCTGGCTCTGGTCACCAATAATGATGTTTTTTATTCTTTCCTCATCCTTTGGAAGAGAAGTTTGCTGGC
>JAFGPS010000051.1 GCA_016936075.1 Sedimentisphaerales bacterium
AAGAAGTTAAATATTATACTCATAAACTTGTCGTCTTTTGACGAAATAATAAATAGAAAATTAAATCTGCTCTTAATATTCAGTAGAAACGAAGGATTATTAATATATGTTAAAAGTTAAATCTCGTACAGGTGAATCGGTTCAGCAAATGATACGACGCTTTAAGAAGCTATGCGAAAAAGAAGGTCTAATAAGAGATATGAAACGTGTAGCTTATTATGAGAAGCCATCTGAAAAGAATCGACGCAGAATGAGAAGAGCGCAGAGAACTGTCACAAGCGATATGTAATTTAGCGAGTTACTTTTAACTGAAATTGAAGTCTGATAAACTAATACAACGTCACTTTTAGTGATTTTATAAGTACATCAGCAAATACCATTTCTATCTCTATTTTTTGCGATAAATCTTTTATTTTAAACACTTCGATAATAGAAATGTAAGATTTGCTTCAGGTCCATGCTTTACATTCTAATAAAGAAAATTTAGCGAGAGAAAAATCAAAGGGAAATAAAGTTCTATAAATTGGAATCTGGAAAATCTCCGATGGAGCAATTCACAGACTCTCTGAAAAGTCAAAAAAGCCAAAAACTTTCAAAAAAGCATGTTTCATTAATTTTGGTTGAAGATTGCCGCATCCGCCTACGGCGTATTCGCAATGACCAGTCTTCGCTAATTACGAATCATTTTATAATGTTTTTTTTGGCAAGGAAACTTCGACTTGACAAGCATTCTTTTGTTTTCTCTGTGACCTATGTGGCTCACAAAAATAGTATTACATTCTATTATATCGGGGGCCGCCGGAGCCTTCGGGGACTGTCCACCTGATATTGTCGAAGGGACATTTTCTCTGGCATGTTTTGCAATGCAAACAATTCGACGGATTTGCCGGTTTAACGTCGTCATGAATCATTTCATATACTCCCGCCGGGCAGAATGTTATACAAGGACTATTAAACTTGGGAGAGCATTTTTCTTTGCAGATATTTTCGTCGATAATTGTCAAATGTGAAGGTTCTTCTTCGCGATGTGCAGTAGCTGCCATTGCGGTGAATGTATCTTTATCGAAGTTCTGGTTTGGTTTAAGACGATATTTGGCAATTGTCATTGCCTCGTAATCTTTTTCGACTTTGTATTTAGGTAATAAGCCTCCAAGTATCGAAAGGGGCATACCCTGCAGCGGCCCGAATTTTGCAACTGTCTGGCGGAAGTTTTTAGCAGCTTGCATTTCTTTGCCGATATTTGATTTTTCAACCAGTTTTGTATATACAGAAGCTGCTGTTTCAGGATTATCAATGCTTTGAATTATTGCATTAGCCGCCTGAATGCCTGAATCAATCGCATTGTGAAGTCCTTTGATTTTCAGCATATTCACAAAACCAGCGCTATCACCGAGAATCATCACATTGCCTTTGCCGATATTTCCAGTTTTAGGCTCACGCGGGATTGCGTAATATCCACCTTCAGGAATCATTTTCGCGCCTGCTTCTACTACTTGGCCGCCTTCGATGAATTGTTTAACAAAGCTGTGATTTTTGAAATTCGTAAGAGCGTCCTGTGGATTAAAATCATGATATTTCCAGTCTGCTCCGACAATCATACCTACGGAAAGATGATCCTGAGCGCCAGCGTAAACGATACCTCCGCCGAACATTCCCGGCCCGACAACCGGCGTCCAGATAGGATAACCCATTGCGTGAACAACCCGGCCGGACGTAAATTTCTGATATTGTTCAGGGCTTACTTTTATAAGCTCTTTTACTCCAATGGAAAATAGTTGCGGGCTTTGTCTTTGCAGGTTTGCTTTGGTGACAAATTTTTCAGTTACAAGGCCATCGCAACCTTCTGCCAAGACAACGAAATCGGCATAAATAGTTTCACCTTCGACGAAGTTAGGCTGTTTATGTCCTTCTTTATCAAGTCCCTGGTCAACGAGTTTTACGCCTTTTGCGGTACCTGATGATTCGTCGAGAATTATGTCATTAACCGCAAAACCTGTTAAAACTTCCACTCCGAGATTTTGTGCGATTTGTCCCAACCATTTGGTTAACTTGCTTATCGATACAGAGTAATCGCCTTTATGTATCATTTGGCCGAAGTTTATGCCGAATGTTTTTGCGAGTTTTAGGGCAAAGAAAATATTGAAGGAAAAATTCTTTCCTAAAAAGAACATTACATTGTCTTTATCTATGACATTTGCAAGTACGTCTTTGGCAATGTCTGTATCACGCCAGTCAGGAGAAGCCTCATCCAGCAAACTATGGAGCGGCTCATGCTCCAAAACTGCTCCGGAAAGGTTATGGTTCCCCAAATCGGCACTTTTTTCCACAACGCAAATATCGATATCAGGTTTTTGGATTTTAAGTTTTATTGCTGTCGCCAAACCCGCAGGTCCTGCTCCAACGACTAAAACGGATACTTTATTTAAGTCTTTATTATTCGACACTTTTTATATTCCTTCTAATGCCTGTACTAATTGAGGTATTGTATCTTCTGCATTTCCAACAATGTAATAATCACATTGCTTGAATATAGGTGCATTTGGATCGCTATTGATTGCTATTATCGTTTCAGTATTTGCAACACCTATCATATGTTGAATTGCACCTGAAATCCCAATAGCGATATATAGTTTTGGTCCTATTGCAGTTCCGGTCTGTCCAACCTGATGAACTCGTTCAATAAATCCCTGCTCTACAGCCGCTCTCGATGCGCCTCTTTCTACTTCAGTATTGAGTTTCTTACTTAAATTATCTGAAAGCATTTTTACGAGTTTTTCGAAACTATCGCGATTTTGAAGACCTTTGCCACCGCTGACGATTACCTCCGCCCCGAAATTGACACTACCTGAACCAAGCTCTGTTTTAATGATTTCAAGACTTATATCATCTTTGGAAAGTTCCACTTTGTGTGAAATTACTTTGCCTTTTCTTGATTTGTCGGGTGGTATTCTTTTCATAACTCCCGGTCTTGCTGTTGCCATTTGCGATTTCGAGTTTTTCGTTCTGATAGTCGCCATGACATTTCCACCAAGAGCAGGGCGGGTTTGCAGGAGAAGGGCTATATCTCCTTTTCTTGAGCTATCTCGTATATCCAGTCCTGTACA
>JAFGPS010000052.1 GCA_016936075.1 Sedimentisphaerales bacterium
AAACATAGTGTAAAGCATCGCGCAAGTTAAAATGGGAAATATATTAAAATAATTTTAATAAGCAATTTTGGTGCCGAACACTATTGAGCCCGGCTATATTTGTGAAATATAAATTTCTTTCATAAATCTATTTACTGAGTTCTTTTGACTGCTTTTTGATATTTTCGGCGACTGTTTCTGCGGCACTTAGCTGTTCTTTTGCATCCTGAAGTTTTGCATTATCATTAATTGAAGTATAAAATGGAATCATCTCATTTAATGCTTTCTTTTCGATAGAAATACCTACTAATTGAACTATTAACATGCTGTCCGGATTCCGTTCAAGCAATTTTCCTAACTGCAATGCGGCGACAAGATACTTCTCCGCTTCTTCATATCTGTTTAAAGAAATTTCGATTTTTCCTCTGTCTATAATATTGAATGATATATCTCTTATAGATGTCATATTAGTTGAATTTTGTTCAAGAACAAGTTTCTGGTCGTCGGCTTTCAGTGCTTTATATGCCTTCTCTGATATACTGAAAATGTATGGCTCTTTACCGAATTCAATTGGTTTTGACCAGTCTATAGTCATTAGAATATCTAATGCTTCGTCCTTTTTATCTTCAGATGCCAGGTTAAGGATTTGTACTATTTTTTCAGCTTCAGGTGTTAGTTTGCTTTCGACTTTGATATCTTCAAGGTTTTCCTGATAGGCAATTATATATCCTGAAGGTAATTCAAGGCTGAATAATTTTTCATCCAGCTCAGTATCAAGATTAAAGTTTTTCATAGTCATCGTTATTTTAAGAGAAGGCTGGTCAAGAGATTTGGCTGTTGTCTCGACCATATAGGGAAATCCCTTTTTATAGTCAGCCCATAACGTGATATCATATTTATAATTCTGATCTTCTTTAGTAATTCTGAAACCTGAAACACGTTTGCCGTCAATTTCATTTTCTCCCAAATATTCTTCTGCGCCGTCAAGCACATTCCAGAGTTCCGCAATTGGCTTGGTACACAAAGAAATTGGTTCTTCCGTAATGTTTTTGAAAAAGAGCTCTTTTTTTACAGCCGCAGTTTTATCCTGATGAAACAGAAGCAGAGTATGTCCTGTATTTAAATCGGTAATAGACGAAATTTCTCCTGCATCTACTGTTGCCGGAAAATCTAATCGTATTCGTCCCAGTTCCCATACTTTAGCATGTATTGGTTTTGTTGTCAGACCTTCCAGGTCGAATGTGTAAGTGTGTTTTTGAAAATACCCTATTACTTCTGCAAAAGCAGTATTACCATTTCCAAACTGATTTATTCCAATAATTACCACAAAGATTATTATAGCCGCAGCGGCCAGTTTCGTTATTTTGCTATTCATAATTATTCTCCCTATATCCGGCTTGAGTTTAACCGAATCTATATTTTTAGCTTTTTCCAGTTTGTTAATAAGCTCATTTAGAGCCGACTTTTTAACTTCCGGATTTATTTTTATTTTTGCGTTTTCGACAATTCTTTTTATATATTCTGCGGTTTTCATTTTTCTACCTCACTATTTAATAATGATCGCAGTTTGTTTAGTCCATAATTGTATCTGCTCAAGACTGTCTTGGTTGATGTATTCTGTAATTGTGCTATCTCCCTGAATTTCATATTTCCCTGTATATGCAGAATTACAGTCTCTTTTTGTTCGTAAGGTAACAAGGAAAGAGCTCTATAAAGTTGTTGAGAAATTTCGTCACTTGCGATAAGTTCATCCGGTGTTTTGAGATTAGATGCGGCTGGTTCAACTTCATCTAAACTAATCGAATCCTGTGCAACTTTTGCTCTACTTAAATTCCGGATTTTATTTACTACGCACGAAGTTAAGTAACCTTTAAGATTTTTTCTTATCTCATGTTTACCTGCAGAATGAACCAGAGTAAGAAAAACTTCCTGGACTATGTCTTCAGCGACACTTACATCGTTAGCGAGTCCGGCCGCGATTCGCACAAGGTCATCTCTATACTTCTCATATATCCGGCAGAGAGCCTTTTTACTGCCGCGATTTAATTTCCAGATAAGCATCTTATCTTCCAATTTCCTGTTACCTTTTCATATGAAACTTTGATAATTATCAATGATAAGACACGGAATATATAGATTTTACCTTAAATAAAATGCTTAATCCTTAAAAAAGTATGTAAAAAAATCTCGGTATAGATCCACGAGAGTAGATGTTATTTTAATTTGTATTTTGAGAGAATTAATAGCTACGAAGACTTATGAAGAAATCTGGAGAAATATTCTTTAATATTTTTGGTTAATTTTGCCGCCTTAATTTTTCTCTCGATAGATTTTATCTCTGAATCTTCGGGTGACAATTCACGAGCTTTTATAATTCTATCAGAAGCATCGCTAAGTCTGCCTATCATAAGATAAACCTTTGCGGAATCCTTTAACGCTGGAACATGTTCGCTGTTAATATCGAGGGAGTGTGAGAAAAGCTCTGAAGCTTCTTCGTATTCTTTTCTCATTGCGCTTGCCATACCGAGATAATAATAAGCATCTGCGCCGGAGGAATTATTATCGATTGCGCGAAGCAGGCAATGTGCCGCACAACCCAAATCACCAAGTGTTAAAAACATAGAACCCATCGAAACTAAAGTGTCACCGTCCTCCAAAGCCAGTTTCATCTCGTTTACCAGGTATGACCTTGCCTGAGATTTTTCATCGTTCATTAATGCATATTGCGCGAGTCTGTATCTTGGTCCCTGGATTGTATCGTCGCTTTCGAGTGCTTTATTGAAATAATCGACCGCTTTAGCATAGTCGCCATCTTGGAAAGCTATTTCGCCGCGATAGAAAAGCGCGGGAGCATAAAGCGAATTGAATTCGAGAATCCTGTTGAACTTTTCCCTGGCAGCTTCAAGGTCACCAGTTTCAAGCTGGAACAAGCCGAAGTCGAAAATAACATCTAAATCGCCGGGATTCATACGAAGTTCTGAAAGAAAATATGCTTTTGCTTTTTCATAATCGCCGCATGACCAGTAAGCCTGTGCGATTCGATAATTAATCTGTGGGTGGCTCATTTCAAGCTCTGCGGTTTTCAGCCAGCAGCCAACTGCTTTTTGGTACTGGCCGCGAGCGAACAGGCTATTACCAATATTATAAAAACATAAAGCACAATTTGGCTTTATCTGCTGTGCGATATAAAACATTTCCTCAGCCAGGTCATGCAAACCCATTTCGGTATAGGTGATTATGCGATTGCAATAACAAGGTTCAAAATCCGGCTCCAGCTCCTGTATCCTCTCGAAAGTTTCGATTGCCTGATCGTATCGCCCGATACGTGTATAATCTACCGCTAACGAATTTAATATTTCCAAATCGCCCGGATTGAGTTGCAATGCAACTTCATACTCGTTTATTGCATCATCAAAGCGGTCAATCGCATCAAGTGTAAGCGCTTTATTAAAATGCCACGTTCCATTAGCAGGATTTATCTCAAGCGCAGTTTCAATTGCCTCAAGCGCCTGTGGCATCCTTCCGTCTTCGTAAAATTCATGAGCCTTGTTTGCTTTGCGTTCGGCTTTGTCGTAAGAACCAAATTCCATATCATCAAAAAGCATCGAATCCACCTTGAAAAGATCAATATTGTATAATTGAACTGCCTTATGGCATCATTTTTTAACTTAATATCAGTATCGCCCACAAAAAGGCATAGCCTTAGCACATTCATCCAACACATAAATCTTTTTATATATACGAAATTCATGCTGGATATTCGTCTCATAAATCGTTATAATAACGGAGCTTAGCATGAAACAATGCTATGTAGATTGAAACAAATACTTTTTGGTTATTTGTTTTTCTGGAAAGTTTCAGAAGATAGTCTTATAATACCTGATTGAAAAACTTGTTTAATTCAAAATAAAACAGGCCAATACGCTAATGCAAAGGCATGGAGAAATTGTAGCATGATACAGGAAATAAAAGGTCAGTTAACACCTGGCAAAGGAAATTATAGTATCGTCGTGAGCAGATTTAATGAGTTTATTACCTCGAAGCTGCTCGGCGGAGCGATAGATTGTCTCCAGCGCCATGGCGCTTCCGATGAGCAGATACATGTAGTATGGGTTCCTGGCGCCTGCGAAATTACACAGGCAGCAAAAAAACTCGCAAGCAGCGGCAAGTATGCCGCAGTCATTTGTCTCGGTGCTGTTATCAGAGGTCAAACCTCACACTACGATTATGTTTGTCAGCAGGTAGTTAGAGGTATCGGACAAATTAACTATGACTATGCGACACCCACTGTTTTTGGTGTTCTAACCTGTGAAACTTTCGAACAGGCGGTCGAGAGAGCAGGAACTAAAATGGGTAATGCTGGTTCAGACGCAGCTCGGACAGCAATGGAAATGGCTAATGTGATTGGACAAATCGAGTAGTTTGTTATCGCACAGTCATAAAAATAAAAAATAATATACATACGATAGCTCAAACATGGATAGAAGAAGCAGGGCCAGAGAATTGACAATGCAAGCGTTGTACCAGCTCGACGTACAGGGTAATGATGTATATGATAGTTTGAGCAAATTTTTCATGGAATCTGAAAAAGATACATATATAGGCCAGCTTGCATGGAACTGGACGAAGGGTACATGGGACAACATAAAGGAGTGTGACGAGTTGATAACAACGGCGACAATTAAATGGCAGTTCGCAAGGCTCTCACCAGTGGACAAAAGTATTTTGAGATTGTCTGTATATCATTTGAAGTTTTGTAATGATATTCCGCCCAAAGTTGTTATCAACGAGGCAATAGAATTGGCCAAGAAATTTAGTACCGACAAGTCACCGGCATTTGTAAATGGTGTACTTGACGCGATTCTAAAAAAGATTGGTTCTGCATAGTTAAAAATGGATTTTCCAAAAAATGAGAACGATAGCAGTATTAAATCAAAAAGGCGGCGTAGGAAAAACCACGACGGTAGTTAATACCGCGGCAGCTCTGGCTGCTTTTGGTGCAAAAGTACTTGCAATTGATTTTGACCCGCAGGCACACTTGACAATACATCTTGGCGTTGAGCCTCAGTCCATCGATTCAGGTTCCTACAATGTCCTGACACAATCGGCAAGACTTGAATCAGAAATTATGATGGTTCGCGATAATCTCTGGCTGCTGCCAGCGAATATCGACCTTGTCGGCGCTGAAAGCGAATTAGTAAGCGTCGTGGGCAGGGAGATTATCCTGCGCGAAGCTATTGAACAATGCCAGCAGGATTTTGATTATTGCCTGATAGATTGCGCTCCTTCGCTTGGATTGCTGACTCTTAATGCTCTTGCGGCCGCCCAGGAAGTTTTAATACCACTTCAGCCGCATTTCCTTGCACTTCAAGGTTTTGGTAAACTCTTACAAACAGTTGAAATTGTTAATAGAAGAATCAATCCCAGCTTAAGGGTAAATGGTATTTTGTTGTGCATGTTCGATAGCAGAGCATCGCTTCCGAACGAAGTTAAAGCTGATATCGAAAGATTCCTGAATGATGCGCGAGGTACAAACAGCGCATGGTCGGAAGCTCATGTTTTACCTGTTCTGGTTCGCAGAAATATCAAACTCGCCGAAGCTCCAAGTTACGGCAAGACAATATTTGAATACGAAAATTCATGTAACGGAGCCCAGGACTATCAAAAAGTCGCAGAGTTCATCCATTATAGGAAACTTTTATCAGATGAATCTACTGAACCTGTAGATGTTCAGCAAAATGCGGAACAACTTGCATCTTTACAATCTGAAATTCAATCTGAAAATGTAGAACAGACGCAAGAGTTTGAAACGCAAAGCAACGATATTCAGGAAAATATTGTCGAAACAGAAACCGAAGTTTCGCAAAATAATAACGAAGAACCAGAAGAATATTACACTTTATCTGATGAAAGTGAAATATCGAGTGATGTTCAGGACCAGCAGCAAATAACAGAACAAAACCAACCAGAACAACCTGAGTATTCAGATCAGGTTCATGATGTTACTTCTGAAAATAATGAAATTCAAGAAAATCTTAACGAAATAGAAACTGAAGTTTCGCAAGATAATAATGAAGAACAACCTGAAAACAATGAACAAATTCAGGATGTTTCTCCGGATACCAGCGATATTCAAAATAATCTGAATGAAGCAGAACAAGAAGTACCGCAAGGTGATACTAATTCGGGTCAAGTTGGATATGTCATTCCTAAATATGAACATTTGCAGAAGAATGGATTCCAGAACCACCAGCAAATATCAGAGGAAGAACAACAAAAACAATCAGAATCCCAGCCTGAATATTCAGAGCAGATACAGGATAGTTCTCCAGAAGATAGTAACATTCAGGAAAATCAGGACCAGCCGGAACAGTTTGAAAATCAACCGGACTATTTAAATGAGGTTCCCAAGAAGCCTCCTTTTGAAATCAAGGAAATCCAGTCTCATTCTTCACCGGAACAGGAACAATACACACAAAGTCCTGAAGAATCAAATCAGTCTGAACAAAATGAGGATAATCCTCATTCCGAGCATCAGGGATACTGATTTTAATCGCATGGAATATTATTCTGCTTTTCTATTACTCACTCTTATCTAAAGCAGTTCGATATAGCCAGTAAGCGACACCGATCAGAAGCACAACTCCAATAATTGAGCCGAAAGAGATATCCCACAATGGTAGTGATATATTCTTTTGTGCGAGAATAACAATTGGAATTGCTAAAAGAATACCCATTAAAGCTTCGCCGGTAATAAGACCTGATGCAAACAAAAGCCCATTTTGGGTGTTGCTTTCTTCTTCCTTACCTTTATTACGCTTTTTAACAAAATGATGTATAAGTCCTCCAATAAAAATCGGTACTGCTAATTCGAATGGTAAATAAATTCCGATAGCGACCGCAAGAACTGGAGTTCTGAACGAACTGCCGATTTTTTGAAGGTACACATCAAGAACAATAATACTGGCCGCGATTCCCATTCCTACATAAACATATATCCATGGAAGGCCGCCCTCAAATACACCTTTTGCAACCGACGCCATCAAGTTTGCCTGCGGAGCCGCCAGGGCATTTTCACCCGCACCTGGTTGACCTGAAAAGCCGTAAGCCTTGAAAAGCAGTACAAGAACAGGAGCAATAACAATCGCGCCGGAAAGTGTTCCTATTATCTGCATTACCTGCTGTTTCCATGGAGTTGCGCCTAAAATATAACCTGTTTTCAGGTCCTGCATATTGTCACCTGCAATCGCAGCGGCACAACAGACTACTGAGCCAATAATAATTGCGGCAGAAGGGCCATTCTCTGCGGATTTTCCCATCAATAATAATAATAGCAAGGCAGATACTGTCACCGTTGCGATAGTGACACCAGAAATAGGATTATTTGATGAACCAACGATTCCCGCCATATATCCTGCGACCGCGGAAAAAATAAAACCTGCTGCAAGCATTACAACTGCCATAGGTATTGACACACTTATATCTTGAACAAAATGTTGATAAACAAGAAAAAGAGGAACAGCCGAAGCTATAATAAGAATCATTACCCATTTCATTGGCATATCTTTTTCCTTGTTATCTATTGACATGTCACTACTGGCAGAGTTCTTGTAAGCCGCAAGGCCGCTTGTGATACCGCTTAGAAGAGATTTTCTCATCTGGAATATTGTCCACAAACCACCCACAAGCATTCCACCAACACCTAAATATCTTGTCTTTGTTGACCAGAGTGTGCCGGCATATTCCAAAGCAGATATAGATTGCCCTGCTAATTCATGATCAACGGCATGTACAGGCCATTCATTGAATAATGCGCATATTGGAATAGCAACAAGCCAGTTAAATGCTCCGCCTAAAAAAATCAAAATCGCGATATTCAAACCAACTATGTAACCGACTGAAAGTAACGCAGGACTTAAATCCGAACCAAAATAAGCGATTGAGCCGCCAATTTGTTTTGCTCCTTCGACCGCTCCGGGCCAAAAACCAAATAGACCTGCACCAATTTTGAAAAGTGCGCCTACAATAGCAGCTTTTGCTATATGCCAGATACCTTTTCCGCCGCGCTGACCTGTTTCGAGAACTTCTGCGGTTGCGATACCTTCCGGGAACTGTAGTTTTGCTTCAACGATGAGCGAACGCCGCAAAGGAATTGTAAAAAGTACTCCGAGCAAACCGCCGAACGCTGCTATGATGGTAGTCCAGAAATAGCTGAAATCCTCCCAGAAGCCCATTATTACAAGCGCTGGAATTGTAAAAATAACACCCGCGGCCAGTGACTCACCAGCCGATGCTGCGGTCTGAACTATATTATTTTCGAGGATATTGCTTTTGCGAAACAATCTTAATATACCCATAGAAAGAACAGCCGCTGGTATAGACGCCGATACAGTCATACCCGCATAAAGACCAAGATAGGCATTAGCCGCGGCCAGTATCATCGAAAGTGCAACACCAAGAATAAATGCCTTGACTGTTATTTCCGGTAACGAATTATTGTTGCTCATTGCTATTCCTTTATTATTTTACAAATTGCTCGACAAAATATTTCGCGGTTAAAGGCTCGCCCGTGGCGCGTTCAATCATAACGTTCCATCTGTATTCAGCGCCCGGTTTGAAGACATTCTTCGTAATGAAGTCACCGACTTTCTTTTGTCCGACATAACTTACATTTTCATCCGATTCTAAATTAAGAACTTTGTAAACAAGATGATTGTGTAATTGCGAAGCAAACAACTCGCCAAGCATGTAGTTATGATAGTATGCCGGTGCGATAGTAAAATGAATCTTTGCGGCCCAGTCCGGCTCGTTTCTTCCGGCCGGAGCTTTTATAAACTGATACTTTTCGACCATCTGCCACCATAATGTATTGAGGTCTTGGTCAGGATTGGCGTAAAGCTCTTTTTCGAAATTATACATAACCATTGCCCAACGTGCGAAAATAAGCTGTTTCAACTGGGCATACTTGTCACCGACTTTTTGAATATCATCCCGCTGCTCATCGGTTAATCCGAGCATTTGCTGCATCCACGCCGGGTTACGGCTGAGCCTTCCGAAAAACATTGCGATAGCTTCGGTTGTGAAAATATGTGCCGGCTGTTTGAGCAGGTACGGTAATTTCGGATCATGGAGTTTATCATAATTCGCGTGACCAAGCTCGTGCAGCATTGTTTCCATCCATGTTTCGTTATTCTTCACATTGCACAAAATTCGCACGTCACCTTCCCTGTCAATATCTGTACTGAACGCATGAGGATTTTTGCCTTCACGTTCGTAAAGGTCACTATTAGCAAGAATATCATCAACTGGTAAACCTATTCCATTGTAGAAATTCTTTGATAGTTCCACGACATCTTTATCTTTGTAATACGTATCCAAATCGACATCATAAACGAGCGGTGTTTCCTGGAAGAACGGGTCGTGATAGTGCCACGGCATAAGTTCATCAACTGATATGCCGCATTCTTTAGCAAGTATTTCGTCCAGTTCAGCTTTCAGTTTTCTGAAAGGTTCGTTAGTAAGTTCGTACAATTCATTGAAAATTGCATCAAGTTCTTCAACATCCTGCTCCGCGGCCGTTAGAGAAAGCGTATGGTAATTCTCATAGCCGAGTTTTTGTGCGCCTTCGTTTCGTAATTTTACCAACTTAATAAGATCATTTGCGACCTGTGGGCCAACTTGTTTGCTTGCGAGCCAGGCTTGATGGCGTTTTTCAGAATCTGTTTCTGTTTTCAGAATTTCCTTAATTTCATTATCAGTAACTTTTTCATCATTTATTGTGCCTCGAAAAACGCTGAAGTTCTTCTCAATATCGGTACTAAGTTCTACTATCTGTTTGAGAAGTTCCGGCTCAATCTGATTTTCGAGATAGCCGTTATATAATAAATCAACTTGTCTTGTCAAAATAGCGCTCTTGATTTCGCTCGAAGCTTTCATTTCCTTTAGCATGGCAAAATCGTTCGAGTCGCTGTAAATCTGGCGAATTTTCAGAGTCAACTCGCTCACTTTATCATAATCTTCCTCTTTGCCTGTAGTAGCGGCATCCCAATAGGCAAGACCTGCTTCTTTGCTTAGCGGCTTGACTTTTTTTACATGATTATCTATGAATGTTTGCAATTCTTTCTCCTTTGCGTTTTGTGCACAACCTGAAATTGCGGTTATTAATACTAATATTGTTAGTGATTTCAGTACTTTTTTCATTTTTCTCAGGCTCCTGTATTTTTAATATAAACGTAGTCACCAGCCCCTTTTAACATTATGATGATATCGGCTATTTAACGGCAAATCAAGCAGTTTTTAAGGATACGTTTTGACATAAAACCATTTTAACATTTAAGTATTTCTTCTTTGAACTCCGATTGAAACCAATGTAATATATTGAAAAATAACGATAATGTCTAATAAATATAGAAAGGGCATAATCATCATGGCCAAAACAGAATATCTCACCGCACCGGTACCATCGAAAAAAATGCCTGCATCGATGCCTGCAATTATGGTTACTGAAGCATTCGAACGATATGCATTTTATGCTTTTGATGCCATTTTAGCTCTCTATTTAATTAATAATCTGTTGAATTTAAAAGGTGAAAAGGCGAATTTAACTGAAGAGCAGGCAATGGAATGGAAACATTATTTCAAAGCTGGTGTATATTTTACTCCGCTTATAGGTTCGATATTAAGCGACTTGTTCCTCGGAAAATTCAGAACTATTATAGCTTTTTCAGTTGTGTACTGCCTTGGTTTTTTAGCTATCACAATAGATCAGACTTATGTGGGAACAATGATTGGACTTGGGCTCATCTCTCTTGGCGCCGGAATTATTAAACCATGTCTTTCGGCAAACGTCGGTGACCAGTTCGGGCAATCCAACCAGAATCTAATAACAAAAGCATACAATATATTCTACTGGATGGTAAACTTTGGTGCATTTTTTTCCATGTTAATATCGCCATGGATTTATGATAAGTATGATGACGTAAGAATAGCACTTGGTATCCCCGGCTTTTTCATGATAATTGCGACTTTACTATACTGGCTCGGACGTAAATCAATGGTACATATTCCTCCGAAAGGCAAAGTCTTTTTTAAGGACTTACTGAGCAAGGAAGGAATCTTGATAATGGTACGTTTGGCATTTTTCATATTTATTTTTATCGCGGTTTTCTGGTCCCTATTTGATCAGACAACTTCCAAATGGGTATATCAAGCAGAAAAAATGGATCTGACATTTCTAAAATGGAATATTTCAGACCAGACATTCATTGGTTCAGTTTTAAGCAAACTTGGAGGGATAAACCAGGTCGAGTGGAAAATTCTTCCCGCACAAATGCAAGCGGTCAATAGCATAATTGTCTTACTTGCCATCCCTCTCTTTACATATGGGGTATATCCTGTTATTAACAGGTTTTTCCGTCTTACTCCTATTCGTAAAATTGGAATTGGGTTTTTCGTTGCGATTCCATCTTTCGCAATTCCTGCGATGCTTGAAAAGTGGATTCAAAACGGATCGCAACCAACCATCTGGTGGCAGGTGCTTGCCTACTTTTTTATAACGGCTGGTGAAGTACTGATTTCTATTCCTGCGCTTGAATTTTCATATACACAGGCACCGAAATCCATGAAATCGTTTATATCTTCATTTTATTTACTTGCTGTTTCATTAGGTAATCTTTTCGTATCGTTTGTAAATAAATTTATCCAAAATCCAGATGGAACTGTAAAACTCAAAGGACCGAATTATTACTGGTTCTTTACAATACTTATGTTTGCTACGGGAATTGTATTCTGTATTGTTATCCAGTTCTATAAGGGTAAAACCTATATTCAGGAAGAAGGTAATGTAGAGGCCTCCTGATGAAAAGGATTATTTCTGTATCGCGAAGGACTGATGTTCCGGCTTTTTACGGTGACTGGTTTATGAGCCACGTAAAGGATGGATTCGCCGGAGTAGTGAATCCTTACGGCGGCAAGAAATATATAGTCTCGCTTAAACCTGAAGATGTAAGCTGCTTTGTATTCTGGTCGAAAAACTTTACGCCGTTCCTTGAGAACTTGAAAATACTTGAACAACTTGGATATAAATTTTATTTCAACTTTACCGTTACGGGTTTGCCTGAAATTTTTGAAAGCAATCTCGATAAACAATCCGCAATCGAATCTCTAAAATATCTCGCAAAAACATATTCCCCTGCGCATATTAACTGGCGATTCGACCCGATTATTATATCAAATATTTGTGATAGAAATTATTATATCGAAAGATTTAAGAAATTAGTTACAGAATTTTCAGGTCTCGTAGAAAGATGCTATATAAGCTTTGTCACTGAATACAAAAAAGTTATTACGAACTTTAACGAACTTGAAAAAAGCAAAGGAATAAAAATCGAATACCCTGAAACTGAATTTAAAGTTGCTATTGCAAATGAGCTTTCTGATATTGCTCGTGAAAATGGAATACAACTTTATTCATGTTGTTGTGATTACCTGATAAATGAAAAAGTTCAAAAAGCTCATTGCATAGACGGCTCAGTTATCGAAAAACTTTTTTACCCGAACGGATTTTCTTACAAAGAAAAACACACAAGACAAGAATGCGGCTGCACAGAAAGTTATGACATTGGAACATATAACACTTGCCCGCATGGATGTGTTTATTGCTACGCCAATACAAACAAAGGCCGCGCTGATAATTCCTTCCAAAGTCACGACACAAGCTCAGCTTTTCTCGGTTACACCAAATCCCAATCCGACCAGTGGTTAGAAGAAATTCAAAACAAATCCCTTGAAAATGAGGCAGAAACGCCACTATTTGACTAAAAAATCCCTATAAAACATGGGTGGCAACCTCATCCTGATTTCTTTTATCAGGATGGGGATGGTACACTTTTACCAAGCCATCCCCAAGCTACGCTTGAGGCTGCCACCCATAAATTAGTATTGGGGATAAAATATTTTCAAAAAAATATTATATTTTGTGTTGACAATTTCCGATTAAGTGTTATAGTAATATATAACAGTAAAACGCTTTTAAGGAGTATAACGATTTTTATACGAATAGAGCCATCTTCTTCAGTGCCGATATACAGGCAGATTATTGACCAGATAAAGTACCAGGTAGCGACCGGTATGCTCAAAGAGGGCGATAAAGTTCCGAGTGTGCGGGAATTAGCCGCTAAGTTAGCCGTAAATCAAAATACAATTCTTAAAGTTTATAACGAACTATGCAGGGAAAATGTTCTGAAAATCGAGAGGGGAGACGGCACATACGTTTCTTCCAGTAAGCAGAACATATCTGTATCAGAAAGAAAAAAAGCGGTCGCAAATTCACTTCGTGAAGTAGCTACTTTGGCGGTACAGCTGGATTTGCCGCTCGAACAAGTAAGCGAATTGTTAGAAAAAGAATACAAAACAATCCTTTCACAAAAAGCAGGAAGTCTCAAAAAAGACTCGAAGGAGAAATAATATGTTTCAGATGATTTTGTGGAAAGAATGGAAAGAAAACTTTTGGAAACTATTATTCTGCGGCTTAGTTAGTGCGGTTTTTACGATTATGCTTTTCAGGATACGACTCATACCTGACATTTCCAACTGCTTCCTAATTTCATTTGTTCAACTATTTGTCGTGCCGATAGTTTATTCGCTCGATATTTTTTCAGGAGAAATGAGTAACCGCACAATATATTTTCTTTTCAAGATTCCGGTTCCCAGATGGATGATTTTCTTTAGTAAATTCATAGTTTCCGCAGTAAGCATTGTTATAATATTTATCATAAGCAGTATTTTAATGGAGGTCATGTCACACGGCAGAGAAGCGCCGGTATTTTATTTGATGGGTATCAATATGCTTTTCAGTGCTGCTGTATTATTACTATTCACATGGTTCTGCCTATTCGGCTGCCAGAGCCGCAGTGAAGCCGGGTCGCTTGCCATATTATTTGCTGTTGGTATAGGATGGGGAATAGTTCTTTTATGGTCCAGCTTATGTAATGTCACCTGGGCAGAACGTTTCGTTCCTTTTTCATTTATTTTGACGAGATTCAGGGAAATTGGTTTAATCGGGATTATTTTTTCTCAGGTTCCTGCATTTTTAATCGTTTCTATTATAGCATGTTATAGATACGCCAGTATCAGGAGATATTTATGAAGATACAGGGCATAATACATCAAAACATAAGCCAGTTAAAATGGCATATTCTGGCCAGCCTGGCAGTAATTATGGTTTTGCCTGCAGAAGAATTTATCGTTGGTCTTAAAGACGGCTATGGGTTCGATATAGGTTTAACAGTGATCTCTTCTATTATTATAGCCCCCTTTCTTGCAGGTCTTATCGCATGTGCGAATGTGCAGGCTGATTTGGATGAAAGGCGTTATATTTTCTGGAGATCGAAACCTGCCGGTGTAAAGAGCTCGATTACTTTGAAATATTTTATTGGGATTGTATTATCTGTTTTTATTTTAGCGTGTCCCATTATTTTATGGACTATAGTTTCGCTCTTTTCTTCTAAAAATTTATTTGAATCTGATTTCTGGTATATAATATTTTTATCTTTTTTCTTTGTGATAATGACATACAGCTTATGTTTCGCAAGTAATATAGTCGTTCGAAGTACCGCCCGTTCATGGCTTATCGGTATACTACTTGCTGGTTTTGTACTTATATTTCCATTTTTCCTGCCTCTTGGCTACAAAGATTATTTCGATATATATGATTCAGGCGATATCTTTATGATTATTGTAGCTGTTTCGATAGTATTTGCTTTTATCTTTTCACTTTTTGCGGCTCAGCACGACTGGCATCTCAAAACAAACCTGAGAAGATTACTCTGGGTAATAGCGGGACTTGTATTTATCATGCTTATGCTTTTCAGTTCTCAGGTTGCAAATATTAAAGTACTTCAGGAAAAAGAAATTGAGCCGTTATTAGTCATGAACGAAGTTCGGCCGATAGGAGGTATATTAGCAGAAAATTATAATGTTGAAGAATTTCGCGACTATTTAAGAAGTGGGGAAATTATACGTTCCATTTCCTCAGGTGAAGGGGAATATCGTGAGGCATTTTGGGAAATTAATCCCCTGGAATATGTTGGAGATAAAGTACTATTCCGCTTGAGATATTATATTGATGAAGTCGATAATAAAATCTCGCTCGGCGAGTTTAAAAGCACCCCGGAAGAAATCCTTCCCAAGCCTGTAACCGATATAAATGGATATGGTCAAAGTACTTTTCCATATAATGATGATAGATTTATAAGAGAAATTAACGGTAACCTGTATTCCTTTTATATATATACATATGATCGCACTGTTGAAGCGGAACCTCATGACAGAACAATATATGAAAAGGTATTTCTGAGAAGTTATAAATATACAGGTCATTCATGGATAACTGTATGTGAGCTTGATATTTCCGAATGTATTACAGATGATATGATTAATAATGAAGCAATGCGCATAATTGGAGACAAGTTGTTTGCCTTTATAGATAAAAGCTTCGCTGAAGTTGATATCACCAATCCCGAAGATTTGAAAATGATTACTTCAAAAGTAAATATCCTGCCCAGGCAAAACTGGTATTTCTATTATATGCGAAATAAAGAAAATAAAGTTACTATCCCTTTAATCCCCGCTGAAGAAATTGACATCGAGGAAAGAATACGTCTCAGTATTGATCGATTCTATCACTCTCATAATATGTACGATTTATCTATAGTTGACATTTATAATAAAAAGATTTCCTATTTCCTTATCGATTCTTCCGATGGTATCGCAAGATACGAGGTAACCGGTTGGAATCAGGATGAAATCAATTGCGAATTAAAATCTTTCCGCAAGCTGACAATGCTTGAAGGGATGACAGGGGCTAAACATGGAAGTGATTTATTTGTTAAAAATGGCCGGTTGTATTATCTCACAGGTAATTCCCTGATGGTTTTCGATGTTCGTTCTGATAATCGAATTCGCAAGTTGGGTCACTTTGTTCGAATAAATTATGAAATCCAGGATATAGCTGTATTGGAAGATGATAATATTCTGTTGTGTCTCTCGCTCGATACTGAATCTGCAAGTGACTTCACAAAAAATCCAAAAAGAGTTTCTATGTGTTTACTAAAAGCTCCTTAAAAATGCCATTTAAATGTTTTAAGAAGAATTTTATATAAAACGAAAGGAAAACAAATGTCTGAGCCGGCAATTAAAATTGAAGGTTTGCATTTTTCATACGGTAAAAAACAAGTCCTAAAAGGCGTAAATCTCGAAGTACCTAAAGGTTCTATATTCGGATTTTTAGGAAGGAACGGTACAGGCAAAACAACACTTATAAAAACAATGCTTGGTCTGCAAAAACCAAAATCAGGAAAATGTCTCGTGGGAGGTATGGACAGCTTTACTCAAACGCTCGACATACGAAAAAGAATTGGCTTCATGGCAGAGGACCAGCAGATGTACGGCTGGATGAAAGTAAAGCAAATCATCAAATGGGTAGCAGGATTCTACCCAAACTGGGATTATGAATTTTCCGACAAACTCATCGTAAAATTCGGCCTGTCTCTCGATGCGAAAGTTAAAGAACTTTCCAAGGGACAAAACTCAAGCCTTGCTTTACTCCTTGCTCTTGGTCACAGGCCGGACATAGTAATTCTTGACGACCCTACACTTGGACTTGACCCGATTGCGAGAAAGGATTTCCTGCGCCACGTCATAGAATTATTGCAATCAGATGGCGTAACCGTATTTTTTTCGAGCCACCTGCTCTATGAAATCGAACCCGTCGCGGACTATATCGCAATTCTCGATAAAGGTGTAATAGTAAAATCATGCAAAACAGAAGAGCTCAGAGAAAGTGTTCGCAGGTTTATTTTAACTCCGTCATCCAATACAAATTTCAGCGAGATACCGGGAATTCTCGATACGTTCCAGACGGGCAATACAATTTCAGTAACAATAGAAGATTGCACAGAGCAGAAACGAGAAAAAATCAAATCAATGTCCTCCAACGGCACACAGGAAAACGAACTGAACCTCGACGAAATCTTCGAAGCCTATGTAATTGGAAACAAAGGACTTGAAAGTATCGAATCAAAAATATAAGATACAATAGTTTTGTCATATTGAGTGAAACGAAACATCTGGCTCCCGAATGAGAATTAAGAGTCTATATATTTTTTAGTATTGGATTTTACATATTTTCAGAAATATTTCCTTTATAAAACATTCCATCAAATAAGCATAACTTCTTATTATACAGTGTATTAAGAAGTTGTGAGTTGTCTCTTTCAGGTAGTTGTTCAAAAAAATATTAAAAATATCTGAAAAAATACTTGACGCAATACAACAAATGTAGTATTTATACATAAAGCGTAATATATATAAAGTATATGTTGAGTATTTAAAGCAGACGGGATTTCAAATGAAAAAAGATAAAATCACTATTTCGCCTTCAGAATGGGAAGTAATTGAAGTTCTATGGGAGCAATCGCCGCTTAGTGCGTCCGAGATATTCGATGCGCTCAAGGACCAGACTACATGGAACAACAGGACTGTTCGCTCATTTCTTGACAGGCTGGAACAGAAGGAAGCGGTTGCAAAGGAAAAGAAACATGGCGTAAATGTTTATAAGCCGCTCCTGAAACGCGAGCAATGTTTGAGGAAAGAGAGCCGCTCTTTCCTGGAAAGGTTTTTCAGCGGCAACCCGGTTTCCATGATGTCGCACTTTATTGAGAAGGAAAAACTCTCAAGTGAACAAATCGAGAAATTACAGAAACTTCTCGAGACAAAACAAAAAAACGATAAAAAATGAAAGGTTTCATAATGCCTGGTTCTGAAGTCATAGTAACTTTTACGGATTGGCTTATAAATGCAACCGTCGATATATCTTTCTGTGTTTTGCTGATTCTACTTGTAAGGCGTTTCTTCGCACGCTTTTTCGGTGCAAGGTTGTCTCGGATTTTATGGGTAGTTCTTTTTATAAGATGTATTGTGCCGTGGTCCTTTCCTATAGATATTTATCCAACGTCTGTTCTAACAGAATTTAGAACCGCATTGGAACAAAAACCAACAGTGAGTACTCCTATTCAACCTGTCAAGGAAGTCACTGTATCGCCTGAAGTGAAATCTAATGCAGGAACAACTCCGCAAATACAGGTAGCTTCGCCGCGAAGAAAGATATTCACAAAAGAAACGATTCGAATAGCGAGTGTAGGGTTATGGTTTTCAGGAATGGTTTTATTATTAGGTTTAACGATATTTAGAAACAGGAAGGTGGCTCATCGTGCGACTGAAACACCGAAACCTATACCTTCATGGCTGCAGGAAATATTTCTGGAATCACGAGAACGCTTAAAATTAAAAACATGGCCGGTACTCATTGTCTCATCTGATATAGATTCGCCATGTCTTATCGGTGCGATACGTCCGCGTATATTACTTCCCTATCATTTAGTGAGCAGGGCTAATAAACAGCAGCTTACACATATATTAATGCACGAATTAGCTCATATAAAACAGGGTGACATATGGCTATCGTGGTTCTGGACGGTTATTTGTTCTATCCAGTGGTTTAATCCGCTGGTTTGGCTGTCTGGCAGATATATGTATCTTGACCGCGAGATGGCCTGTGATGAGCGTGTTTTGAGAATGCTCGAATCTCAAAGCAGAATTGAGTACAGCCACTCTCTTCTGGACTTATTTAAGAAAGTTAATTTGCCTGCTCGCTGCCCGGGTCTGGCTTGTGTTGTAGAAAGAAAAACCAATATAGAGAGGAGACTTGGAATGATAACAAAATTTAAAATCCGTTCTAATCGTCAAATTCTTTTAGGTTCTTTAACATTGTTAATCGTTGCAGCTATTTCATTAACCAGTTTTGCCGGTGCAAATCAGGCTGCGAAATTATCGAGCGAAAAGGCAGAACTCATGGGGCGTGTAGAAGATTTCTTTATGCACAATTTCCGCGATGTAACTGCACGCAAATCCCTGGAATGGAAAATGAGTGAAACCGATGAAAAAGGAAATCGTACTATTCGATATATGTACGAAGCACAAATCTGGGAGAAAGAATGGAAAATTATGAACCAGGTTTTCACATTCGACAAAGATGGCGGATTTGTCGGTTATAAAAATGTTACGGGTTTTCCCAAGGATAAAGAAGTCGTGAAAGTTGATACATCTAAAGAAGATGGAATTAAAGCGTTAGTGGAAAAGTTCTTCACTCAAAATTACCGTGACTTAACCGACCGCAAAACAATCGAATGGGGTAAAGCTAATACTGAAGAAAATAGTAATCGCAGTATCAGGTACAAATATGAAGCAAGCAGTTGGGGCATAAATAAACAAATACATAATCAAAAATTTATTTTTAAGCCTGATGGCGAATTTGTCTCTGTAGAAGATTTAGATATAATAACATCCAGCAATTTAGCTGAGCCTGTCGAGTCGGACTTTCGTGTTTATAAAGTTGGCAAAAAGGTTTCAGATTATCCGAAACAGAACAATCTTTCCACACCGGAAGCGAGTTATGCTACAATTATGAGAAATTATATGGCGACAGGAGCGAGTGGGAGCGAATGGTCAGAAATATCCTTAAAGGAGATACCTGGGACCGAACGACGAGATATTTCAAAAGAAAAAGCTGAAAGCTATATTAATGCTCGTATTGTAGAAGTGCGGATTTACAAAGAGAGTCTTGCTCGGGTTCTTGCGGAAATTGATGATAATGGTACCAAAGGTTATGATCAACGTTCACTTTTTTTACGTGACGGCCAATGGTTGAATTTGGGACATGATGGAACCGCGCCGACATTAGAAGAGGCACGTGAGATATTTTCAAGAAAATGTGCAAGAATACTCAATAGCAATTTGGCAATCGTGAGAGAATGAAGATAGACAGACAAAAATTGACTACTTGTTTCTGATTCCTAAACTTTTATTAAACTATACATAGAATTTTTAGAATATAAAGGCGTATCAATTGGTACATACAGGCCAGTAGATTGCGATTAACTAAAACACAATAATGAGAGGAACATAAAATGCGAGATTCTTTATACATGCGAGTAGTGATACTCAGTCTTTGCATAAGTATTTTAATTAACGGATACACAAAAGCTGGTGAAGACAAAAGTAATACATCCGATTTATTAAAGATTTATAAAGTCGATAAAAAAGTTTCAGACTTTCCAGAAGTTGGGGATTTGTCAACCCCTGAAGCGGCCTATGCTACAATAATGCGCGACTATATGGCTTTAGGTGCGAGTACGAGCGAATGGTCGGATATCTCAGTAAAAAAAGTGTCAGGGACAGAACGGACTAATGTTTCAGATGAAAAAGCTCAAAGTTATCTTAACGCTCGTATCATAGAAGTTCAGATTTACAAAGAACGTTCCGCTCGAGTTTTTGCTGAAATAGAAAATAATGGGATTATTGGTTTTGATCAACGCAGTCTGTTTCTTTATCAGGGGCGTTGGTTGAACTCAGGGCATGATGGTTCGGCGCCAACATTAGAAGAAGCACGTGAGACATTTGCAAGGAAATGTGAGAGAATACTAAAAACCAATCTGGAACTCGTGGGGGAAGCAACTGAATCACGCTGGAATCGGTCACCTGTCTCTGATCCTCAGGCCTATCTGAAACCTTATGTAGATTTTCTGCAAAAAGAAGGACGAGAACCGAATGAATTTATGATGGATGCTTTTAAAAAGTACGAATTAGTGACAATGGGTGAAGTACATAATCGTCCGGATTACTGGGCGTTTAATACTGAACTTATACGAGATTCAAAATTTGCAGAGCTTGTAGGAACGATTTATTTAGAGTTGCCGTTAAATCATCAGGAAAATATTAATAGTTTTCTTTCACTGAACACTTGCAAAAAAGAAATAGTTATCAATATGTTGCGTGATATGATGGATTTGGGATGGCCCTGTCAGCCGACTCTTGATTTTTTTACAGCGGTTTGGGAAGTTAATCAGAATTTATCAACAAAGAACAAACTTCGTATTCTCTTGGTTGATATGGAACGTCCCTGGGAAAAGATTCAAAAGCGAGAAGACTGGCGAAAGTATAATGTAGATCGCGATTCGTACATGGCTCAAAATATCTTAAAGGACCGTAAAAGTCAGGAAGGTAAACAGAGGCACGGTTTTTTCATTACCGGTATGGGGCATGCTATGGAAGAGTTTTTTTATGCAGATTTCAAAACACCTCATAAATCTGCCGGATGGCACTTGAAGCAGGCTTTGGGGGAGCAGTTGTTTACAGTTTTTCAACATGCACCAGTAATGACAAACCAGGGTGAAATAAGTGGGCGGCTTGCGTTGGGTTTAATTGATACAGCCTTCGAACAGTTAGATGACCGTCCTGTTATCTTTACACTTCAGAGCGGCCCATTTGGTGAGCTTGCTTTTGATGGTATGCCGGATGCTGATATTTATGGAAAATTTAGTGACGGTTACGATGCGTACTTATATCTGTTGCCTCTTGAGAGCGAAATATTCTCTCCATTAATTGAAGGATTTTATTCTAAGGAATATGTAGATGAAATAAATCGTCGCAATATATTTATGCAGGGAAGTCCTTTGGATGAAAACATTTCAACTTCAGAGGGATTTACCGCTATGCGTTCAGAATTTTGGGGTAAGCCGCGTAGTTGGATTGGAAAAATGGGTCCCGAAGATGCCTGGCAAGAGGGAGACCAGTGGAAAACAAAAATTCGGGAAAAACGTCTCGCCAGTGTTACTTATGAGCAATTAACGGCGGAGCTTGATAAAATATTTAAAGGAATAAGAGAAATTGATCCAGAAAAATCAGGAGATGCCTGGGAAAAAAAATTCGGATTCAATTACCTCACGATGTCAAATTGGTCTGGTATGTATAAATGGTGGCTTGATGTTACAAAAAAGCATCCTCTTGAATCAGTAAAATACGGCGAGCTTAATCGCAATAAAGAAGGATTACCGCAGATAGAAGTTACAGTAACTCTTCAAGGTAATATTACCTTTTCAAGAGTGTTCCTATTCGAGTATGGAGCATTATGGGATGGCTGGCAGGTTCAGTACGGCTTAGATATGCATTTGGATCCTCAATGGAGAAACTTACCTGAAAAAAAGAATTAGAGTAAAAAGAGTTAATACTATGTCAGAAACAAAAATGCCACATTCACGGCATGATAAACATTTATGATATTTGAATAATCTTGAATTCCAGAAAAGCAATCTTGAAGAATACAAATCGCTGGTGAAAAACGCTCAATTCTATAGCGAGAACTGCGGCAGAACAGCAGCAAACGAAAAGAATCTTTGTAAACCAATAAAACTGTAAATAAATGGATTGTGAATAATTATGTGAAACCGAAGTTCTTGAAATAGTAATAAAATATGATATAAATCATATCTATGAGAAAAGACTGGGAACATTATTCACATACCGCTGATATGGGTATTCGCGGGTTCGGGGAAAGTATCGAACAGTCTTTCGCCAACGCCGCTATTGCGATGATTGCGGTAAATGTTGATCCGGAGAAAATACAACAGGAAATCCAAATCCAAATCACATGCCATGAGGATGATATAGAATTACTTTTCATCGCATGGCTCAATAATCTCCTCTATGAAATATCAACTCGCAAAATGTTTTTCTCTAAATTCCAGGTCGAGATAAAAGATGGCGAATTGACTGGTTACGCATGGGGAGAAAAGCTGGATTTGAAAAAACATGATCCCGGTGTGGAAATAAAAGGAATCTCCTATTCTGATTTGAAAGTAACACAGGAAAACGGAAAATGGATTGCACAATGTATAGTCGATATATAATTCGAGAAAGTGACAATACAAATGAAAAATCTTAAAAAACGTTCTGGTTATCAATGGTTTATTGAGCCGTCTGAAAAGATGCGCGTGCCGTTTATTCTTTTCGGTAACGATGACATCATAAAAAACATGGATGAAAATGTATATAAGCAGGGCGCGAATGTAGCAAGTTTGCCCGGTATTGTAAAAGCGGCCTTCGCTATGCCCGATGCACACTGGGGATACGGCTTTCCAATCGGAGGAGTTGCAGCGTTCGATCCGGATAAAGGCGGTATAATCTCAGCCGGTGGTGTAGGTTTCGATATATCGTGCGGCGTAAGAACTATATTGACCGGTCTTAATGTAGAACAAATCGAACCTGTAAAAGAAAAACTCGCGAACGAACTGGCTCGAAATATTCCGGCCGGAGTGGGAAGCACGGGAAAGCTAAGTCTTTCAAAAGATAAAATTGATGAAATGCTCGCAGGCGGAGCGAAATGGGCTGTAGAACGAGGCTACGGAACAAACCCCGACCTTCAGCGAACAGAAGAATACGGAATAGCTTCCGGCGCAAAACCTGAATACGTTTCAGATAGAGCAAAAACAAGACAAAAGGAACAGGTAGGGACGCTCGGTTCGGGAAATCATTATCTCGAAGTGCAGGAAGTTGTAGATATTTTCGATAACAAAATCGCAGAAGCATACGGAGTTGCACTTGGTGACATAGTAGTGACAATTCACTGCGGCTCGCGCGGACTTGGTCATCAGGTTGCGACTGATTATATGCCGCTAATGCTTAAGGCCGCTAAGGAATCTGGGATAGACCTGCCTGAACGCGACCTTGCATGCGCGCCAATAAAGTCCGATGTCGGCCAACAATATTACGGGGCTATGCGAGCCGGTATAAATTGCGCAATAGCGAATCGTCAAATGCTTATGCATCTTGTGCGCCAGTCTTTCTCGCATGTTTTGCCGCAGGCGGAACTGAAACTGCTTTACGATGTTTCACATAATACGTGCAAAGTCGAAGACCATGTTGTAAACGGCAAGTCGATGAAACTTTATGTCCATCGCAAAGGTGCAACTCGCGCTTTCGGCCCGGGACATCCATCGTTGCCAGATGACATACGAGACGCGGGCCAACCTGTTTTAATTGGCGGAACTATGGGGACATTTTCCTATATTCTGGCCGGTATGAAAGAAAGTGAAGAGCTTTGCTTTAGTTCATGTTCGCACGGTGCCGGAAGAGCGATGAGCAGAAAGCAGGCAACAAAACAATACAGCGGCCGCGAAGTCGTGAGAAACCTTGCCCAAAAAGGAATCATAATAAAAAGCGCATCATTCAAAGGAATAGCAGAAGAAGCCCCGGGCGCATACAAAGACGTAGTCTCCGTAGCCGACGCAACCGAAAACGCCAAACTCGCAAAAAAAGTAGCAAAGCTTGCTCCTTTGATATGTGTAAAAGGATAATCATTAATATACAACAATCAATTACTATTCATAATACTTGTGTTTTGTAACGCTTATTACCAAGATTTGTCATGCTGAGCCTATGGCGAAGCATCTGGCTATCGATGCCCAGATTCTTCGTTTCACTCAGAATGACATTTTTTTTGAAGAGTTACAGAACACTGATCATATTGAGTCTTGATTTATGGTGATTCTGTGCGCATACTGTGGTGATTGGATGTGGATTGTTTTTGGTTGAATTGGTTTTATCGCTCGGAAGTATCATGGACGATTTTTCTATAATAGATAGTATTCCTTCTTTTGCTGGTGTTAGTACGGATTCCCGGACTGTAAAGTCGGGGGATTGTTTTTTTGCTATCGCTGGTGAAAAATTCGATGGGCATGATTATCTTGAAGATGTTTTTGAAAAAGGTGCTGTCTGTGCCGTAGTCTCTCGGGACTTGAAAGACGAGCCACGAGCCACGAGCCACGAGAGACGAATTGTAAGAGTTGATGATACTATAAAGGCTCTCGGTGACCTGGCTCGTGAATATCGTAAAAGAGCGGGTTATAAAGTAGTTGCGATAACCGGTTCGGTTGGAAAAACTACCACAAGGCAGATAACTCATCATGTTTTAAGCAAGCATTTTAAGACTCATCAATCGCCGAAAAGTTTTAATAATAATATAGGACTACCATTTACTTTGCTCAACGCTCCTGAAGGAACAGAGATTGTGATTGCGGAGCTTGGCACGAATCATCCGGGCGAAATTTCTTATCTTACAAATATTGCGAATCCAGATATAGCGGCCGTGATTAATGTTCATCCGGCTCATCTTGAAGGTTTCGGAAGTCTTGAAGCTATCGCAAAAGAAAAAATGTCAATCTCCGAAAGCCTGTTATCAGATGGCTGCATGATAATAAACTCGGACTTTGAGCAGTTAGTAGATTTATGCCGGGATAGAAATATTAAATATATTTCGTTCAGTAAAAACTCGAACGCGGACGTTGTAGCGAAGAATATTTGTTTCAATAGTTCCTCGAGCAGTTTCACAATAAATGACACTCTCGTTGAGTTACCTTTACCCGGGCCCGGTAATGTTGACAATGCACTTGCCGCATGGGCGATTTGCAGGCAATTTGGAATTTCGTTGCAGGATTTTGCGAATGAGGTGAAAAGTTTTTCCGGTAATGTAATGCGCTCGGAAGTAATTCAGGTTGGTACTCTTACAATATTAAACGATTGTTACAACGCAAATCCGGCTTCGATGAAAAACGCGCTGGATATTTTGTCTAATATCGATTCGACTAAAAAACGCAGATTGGTATTCATATGCGGCGATATGGCCGAGCTTGGCGAGCAAACTGAAAGTTTGCATGTGCGGCTTGGCGAGCAAATTGCTGATGCAAATATTGACTTAATGCTTGCGGTCGGGAAGTTGTCGAAAATAGCTGCGGATGAAGCAAAGAAGATGTCAAAAAAAGATTTGCAAATAAAATATTTCGAAGATACACTTTCTGCCTGTAATAAACTGCATGAAATTATCAAAGATTACGATATAATATTAGTGAAAGGTTCGCGAACAGCCAGACTGGAAGCGGCCGTGAACAAGCTTAAGACAATTTATGAGAATAAGCACGAAGCAATAAATTTTTAAATAAGAATATCTAATTCCTAAATTCTAAACAATATAAAAAAGTAAAATTCAAATGTTTAAAACCTTTTGTTTTTGAGAATTAATATTTGTTTAGAATTTCGTATTTAGTGCTTAGGTCTTTTTCATATTATATAGGACTTCGATATTAGAAGTTTTCAAGGAATGAAATGATATACCACCTCCTATGGTATTTGAAAGCCGGCGAACGGTTTGGTTTTTATGCTTATCAGAACGTAATTTTCCGTTCTGTGGCGGCGATATTGACGAGTCTTATCATCGCTCTTCTTATTGGTCCGAAAATTATACGCTGGCTCATGACAAAAAAAATCGGCGACAGGCCGGAGTTTCATCATGCGACTTTAAACGAGCTTACGAAAGAAAAAGCCAATACACCCACAATGGGCGGCTTGATTATTCTTTTCTCGATTATTACAAGTACGCTTCTCTGGGCAAAGTTATACGACCCTGTAAAGCTGGTCCCGAATCCTTATGTTGTGAAGGCAATTTTTGTAATTGTTTGGTTCGGTGTTTTGGGCGGTATAGATGACTGGCTCAAGCTCACCAGCGACATTCGTCATCGCAGCAGAGACGGACTAAGAGCATGGGAAAAACTTGTATTTCAAATTGGCGGCGCGGTTTTAGTTGCTTTATTCCTTTATATTGATTTCTCGGCACCCGATGAATTAGGCAATCCGCGAGTTCCTGACGGAATCAGGTTCTGGCTGCCTTTTTATAGCAGCAGTCTGCCTTTGAACAAGTGGGTATTTATTCTGATTTCTCTATTTTACCTGACCGCAACAAGTAACGCCGTCAATCTTACAGATGGCATGGACGGCCTGGCTTCAGGCTGTGTTGCTATGGTAAGCCTGATCCTTGTTTTGCTTTGTTATGTTGCTTCTGAGACGATGGGAGGCGCGGCGGATATAACATGGTCGAGCTATCTTTTGCTGCCTGCAATCCCGGCAGGGGAGTTGAGTATATTTTTCTCAGCTATTCTCGGAGCGGTTCTCGGCTTTTTATGGTTCAACTGTCATCCTGCTCAGACTTTCATGGGAGATGTAGGTTCCCTTCCGTTGGGAGCCGCTATGGGTTACGGTGCACTGGTAACAAGAAATGAAATCTTATTACTCGTTATCGGAGGTGTTTTTGTTATAGAACTGTCCAGTGTTGTTTTGCAGGTAGGTTATTTCAAATACACCGGAGGAAAGCGTCTTTTCAGATGCGCACCGATTCATCATCATTTTCACCTGATGGGTTGGAGCGAGCCTCAGGTTGTAGTGCGATTCTGGCTCATGGCCGCCGCTTTCGCCGCACTCGCTTTGGCAATATTAAAGATTAGATAATACTTCAAAACAAATATTTTTTTAATTTTAATATTGTTGTTCCAATTCCAAGAAGACAAAGTAAAATATTTTTTATTTTAGTGTTTGTAATACAAACAAGTTTGTGGTATAATTCCAATTATTGAAAAACAATGCTTTATACAGAAAGGAACATATTATGAAAGCAGAACAAAATACAAAACCGACAGAAATGGAGAATCTTAAGGAAATACCCAAATGGATGCGTAAATATGTGCAAAACAGAATGCTGACAAATCTTGTCTTGTTTATAATTTACATTGTTCTTTTTTCTGGTATTTACATTCCAATATATTTAGACGAAACATTTTTTAAAAATGATAATGTAATAGCAGAAAGTATTTGTAAGATTGTGTCACTTTCTGCAATTATATTGCTGTTATATTTTAGTATTCCAAAATGGGGTTTACACAAACTCTGGAAGTGGGTTGACCAAAGGATATATCATGAGGGTAACATATCGTTATCAGAACCGACATTAATGAAAACAAATAAAAAGATTGGGAAAATTGTTGGCCGTTTATTTTTTATTTGCGTCATAGGTTCTGTATTTCTATATGGGTATATCCCAAAAGAATATATGCAGCCGGTCTCTGCGGTTTATTGTGTTCCTTTTATGGTTTTTCTGTATTTCTGGCAAAGACCGAAATACAGCCCGCTGATGTTAATCTGGCCTATACTTTATACAATACATGCTATCCTAATTGTTGCAGGAGTACCAATCGTTTTTCCTGAAGAGAGCGGACTTATCTCATTGAATACATTTATTCCAATAGTCGGATATGGCTTTTTGACATTCCTGATCATCTTTATCTACAGCCGATATGCTCTCAGAAAACTAAAAGGTCTTACACATATCAAAGGGGAAGGTTCTGATGGAGATTGATAAAGTTATTCACGAACCCGCAAGATTGAGAATTATGATGATACTTTCGGGAGTCGAGAAGGTGGATTTTAACTTTCTGATAACGACACTTAAGCTGACAAGAGGGAATTTATCACGTCATATTGAGAAACTCGAATCCGCGGACTATATAAAAGTGGAAAAATCCTTTAAGGGCAAAGTTCCAAATACAAGTTATAAAATCACACAAAAAGGCACAAAGGAATTAGCACAATATTGGGAACATCTTGATAATGTTCGGCAAATAGGAAAAACACCAAAATAAATTAAAATTGCATAATAATTGTAAAAAGCGTTTTATTCGGGCAGTATTAACTTTTTGATTTAAAGGTTGTCTTGTAATTAAGACGATATAATTTAAAGTTAAAGAATGAAAAATAACCCTTTTGGGGTAGAAAAACGAATAAGAACCGCCTGAAGCGGATAATACATTTTTTGAGTTTTGTCTTATACGCTTTGGTGTTAATTTTTGTGTGATATCACTGTGCCATCTATCCAGACACAATCAGTTAATCGAAAGATTCTTAAGTTTCCCTTTGGAAATGTAGTAAAAAGTTTTCTCGATTATCTTTGTGTGGAAGCTGGATTGTCCAATAATACTATCCTTGCTTATGGCAGAGATTTGAAGTGTTTTCTTGAGTATTGCGATTCGCGGAGCATAAATGAGCTTTGCCAAATCAAGCCGCCTTTAATTCATGAGTTCTTAATCAAACTTTCCCGCGAGGAAAAAATTGAAACTTCGATTAAACGATGTCTTGTTGCTGTAAAAATGTTCCTGCGTTTCGCCGTATCATCGAAACTGATCGAGCATGATTTTACTCCGGTTCTTGATAGCCCCAAAATCTGGCAAAAAATACCGTGTGTTTGCAATGAGCAGCAGGTCGTAAATCTTCTCAATGCACCTGACGAGAAAGAACCTTACTACCTTCGCGACAAAGCTTTGCTGGAGCTGCTATATGCTACCGGCGCACGCGCAAGCGAAGTAGCTAATATGAAACTATCGAACCTTAATCTTGATATAGGTTATCTTCGCTGTATTGGCAAAGGTAATAAAGAAAGGATAATACCGGTAGGGAAAGTTGCTATCGCGGCTATAAAAGATTATTTAGTTGGGCTGCGTCCGAAAATGGCGAATGCCTATAGTGAAGATTATTTACTTCTTTCACGAACAGGAAGGCCTTTAAGCCGTATTGAAATATGGAGATTTGTTAAAAAGTACGCTCTCCGTGCAGGGATGCCGAAAAATTTAACCGTACATACTTTAAGGCATTGCTTCGCGACTCATTTATTATCAGGCGGAGCGGATTTGCGTAGTGTTCAGGAGATGCTTGGCCATGTTGATATTTCGACTACTCAGATTTATACGCATGTTGACCAGTCGAGATTACGTAAAATGCACAAGCAGTTTCATCCAAGGCCATGATGGTTAGAGTAAAAAAAAGTAAAAATTATGAAAAATCTGGTTTGTTGGTTATTGATAAATTAATAAAATGAAATCTTCAGGTAATAAACACTTTAGGATTTCAATACTAACCGCGTCAGGCGGTCTAAAGGTGATTTTAATGAGTTTGCAGAGAGTATTTATTTTCATGATGATTCTGGCTCTTGGATGCCGGAGTGTATCAGCCGAACGAAGTGGCGAAAGAGTAACAACGGAACCTGATCGTGGAAATCCAACAGAAGCAGTTACCAATATCAGTGCTGTTCCTGAGAATATATCGGATATGGAGAAGGAGCAAATAGAATTAAACAGAACAATGCTCTTGACATATTCGGATGAAGCTATGCGAATTAATGCGGCGAGTCTTTTGCTTTTTAATCAAAATCCTTACGCAAGACAAGTACTCATAGATACACTGGGGCTGACAAATAATAGTCTCGCACGTATAGCCATTTGTAATGCACTTATTCAACGTACGGATATACCTGATAAAAGTGATTTTATAGAGCCTTTATTAAATATCTTTTCCACTAAGGTTGATGACGAAGCCAAATTAGTTGCCGATACTATGCTGATTTATCCGTACAGTGAAATAGGTCCGCGACTTGATAAAATTGTAACGGACCAAGAGCAGCCTGCAAAAACAAGAATCAATGTAATAGCAGCCTTGAAAAAAGTCTGGGAAAAGAATGCAATAATCAGATTGTACAGGCTTGTGGATGATAACAACAAAGAAGTTGCGACAGAAGCCGGAAAAGCTCTCAACTCATTAGGTTTTCAGATTGGTACAAATAGCCTGGAGCGAGGAAAGATTATTTCTGATATTCAAAACAAGGAAATAGTCGAACTTCAAAAAGAACTTCTTATCAAACAGGACGAACAAATAACTAAGCAAAAAGATAATGTTGAAACATTGAGAAAATTCACTTTATCGGTACTTGAGGACGCATATACGAGTATCGGAGTTGATGATATCTCAAAGGGTAAATTTCTCAAAAAATATTTAGAGGATTCGAGGACCTGGGTGAAATCATGGGGGCTGGAAAAGGTTCGAGGTATGCGAATGGCGGCCAACACTTCAATACCTCCAGAACTTGAACCTGCTATTATAAAACTGATTTCGGATCCAATTAAAGAAATTCGTCTTACAACAATAGGCCTTATCGGCTTAATGCAGACAATGCAAACAGTGGATTTAGCGGCACCCTTACTTGCACAATTTGATATTGAAAAGGATGATCAGGTTAAAATCGAATTGCTTGATATTCTCGGAATAGTATGTTCCGCTACTCATAAGCCGGATTCTAAAACAAAGATTACACTTGATACAAAGCAGCGTATACTTGGATATGCCTCGGTTTTTCTTTTACAAGATGATAATACCAAAGCAAAAGTTGGCGCCAAAGTTATGAGAAAATTGCTTGAGAAAGATGGTTTACAAGAGCAGGAAGTTCAAAAATATCTCACGCAGATTTCAGATAGATATATAAAGAAAAATGAAGACCCCAATAGTACTTTAAAGTCTGAATTGCTCGATACTATGGTAGGTTTATCAGCAGACAAAAGCATGATAAGGCAATATGCAAGGGAAACTTTTCGCACCTATTTCGAAGGTGCTCTGGTTGATAATTCAGATCGTATAAGGTCAACTGCCATTGACGGCCTGGGATACGTTAATAAAGCCAGTGCACTTGAAATACTGAGAAATCGTGTGGGCGAGGAACAAAGTGAAGAAGTCAGATCAAAAATAATCGATTTAGCAAAGGATGCCGGAGGAAGTGACGATTTGAATTGGCTTGCAGAATTGATACTCGGGACAAACGCTGAGTCCAAACAAGCATGGATAGCTATGACGAAAATATTTAACAGTGTGGAAATTGAAGTACTTAATGACTGGGAAAATCGTTTGATACCTAAGGAAAGCAAATACAATTTACCCGAGCAGAAGAAGATTGAATTTCTAAAAATAGTACTCACGGAAACGCCCACTATAAATAAACCGAAGTATTATGAGCAAATCGCTGATCGAAGTCTAATCGCCGGCCTGTATGACCAGGCGGTTAATAACTTTACTTATCTTTATGATGCAGCTCAGAGCCGGGAAGAGAAAGACAGGATTTTACCGAATTATCTCGATGCATGCCTTAGAGTACCGAATGAAGAACTTGTGAAAAAACTTGTTCAGGAATATTTAACTACTAAAGGATTTAGTACCGATAGTGTTGTAATTCAAACAATTGAAAATTACTTCAAAGATGCCAGCGTAACCACAGATAAACAAGCTGTCTTGAAATCTCTTAGTGGAATTAAACTTGCACCGCCAAAACCGGGCTGGAATTCAAAAATCCAGCAATGGACTGACCTTCTCAATAAACATGAAACTGAAAAACCGCCAGTTCCAATAGAGACGCTATAATTGGCTTTGTTTTTTCAAATCATTTTCATTTTCCATGTTATTGCAAGGCGACTGTAAGCCAGCGCCACAATCTTCGTTATTTTCTATGCTGTTTTCTGTGTCCTGTATTCTGTATTCTTGCGTAAA
>JAFGPS010000053.1 GCA_016936075.1 Sedimentisphaerales bacterium
AAGAAAATCGAAAATCTGTTAAGGACTGCGAAATTCGAATCGAATCAGGATGTGAATAAATCGGTTCTTAAAAACTTACTTGAGAGATTTGACAGGGATAATATGCAGGTTTCAAAAGCTGGATTAGGGAGAAAAATTATGCAAAGTAAATTAAGTAAATTTGCAGCAGCGGCTATTGTGATTATTATTTTATATTCAGGAATAAATTTCTGGGGTAGTAATACCAATGGAGTTGCTTTGGGTAATGTTATCGAATCCATGCAGAAAATGAAATGGATTCACGCAAAAGGAACGGTTCAGCAGGCTGGCCAGATTCTTGAATATGAAGATTGGGAATGTTTTAATCCAAAAATTATGATTAAAGTTGATCCTGAAGGTGTAATTCGCTATTTGGATTTTGAAAACGAAGTGGCATATTTCTATCAACCATCCATAAACACAATTTCAATAAGCCCGACGACGGACAGGTATAATGAAACTGGTCCTGAATCAATGACAGAGATTGTGAAGTTTATGATTGAGCAATTCGAGTCGGAAGGCGGGAAAGTGACTCGTACGAAATCAACAATGGACGATATACCAGTAGAAATATTCAATATGATTGATGAACGCCAGGACCTTATACTTATAGTTGATGCTCAGAAGAATCTACCAATAAGCATTGAATCTATAACTCATGTACCTCAAATGAATATGGATGCAAAATCTTCAGTTGTAATTGATTATCCGGAACAGGGGCCGATGGATATTTACAGTCTTGGTGTACCAAAAGATGCTCAGGTTATTGATAATCGTCCAGAAGGGAATACGCAAAACCTTATTAATGAAATACAGAAGCGTTTCGATACAGGATTTGGAAATCATATCGCGGTTGTTCTTGAGTCCCAAATTAAAGATAATAATGTTATGGAACCGGTTAAGATAATGGTAATGCGGCAAAAAGGTAACTTGAAACGTCTGGACAGGTATAACGTTTATAATTTTACAGGCAGTAAAAGTAATATCCCAACTCTTTATTCTGTCGTTAAAGATACTTGGCCGGAACTTACAATTCAGGATGTGCTTGATTTAGAAGAAGATAAATATGCAGAGTACCAGTTAGTATTCGATGGTCAGACTTCGTCTATCAGGTCCAATTTTTCAGGAAGAGAGGAATTTAATTCAATGCAAATTGATATGTTCCAGTTTGACGGTATTGAGTCACTGATAAGTTATTCTTCAATCAATCCAACTGCCCTTATGATGACCGGGTCGGACAGGCAGATTAAACCTGAAATTATCCCGGAAGACCCAAATCATACAGGTTTAATTGGATTGCGTTTTATTGAAACTATGAATAATACTTCGCAGAGATTGCCGGGTACAACAATTAAAGAGGCAAGCACATCTTACTGGTTCGATCCGGCTAAAGATTACCTCCTTGTCGAAAGCGTAACACGACAAATAAGGGATGAAGGAACTTTATCATCTAATCAAAAGATAATAGAAACTGCTCAGACAGAATCAGGAAAATGGTATCCAAAGATTATTGTACACAAGTTACTTTCTCCTGAAGTAAAAAGAGAAAGTAATGGCACTGTACGAGAATTGCGCATAATGGTAGATACTAATCCAGTATTCGAAGAAGGAATCTTCAAGGAAATCAAAGATTCGCAATAATGGTATTTTATATTACTCAAACTGACTGATTGCAAAATGACAAAGTAAGACCGGTCAGTTTGAGTATATTAAATGCTATTCATGAAATGTTTTACCAGTTCTTTTCTTTCAAGGACAGAAAAGCATCCATTCCTTTGTCACGTATGATTTGCAGATTTAGAATATTTGCAAGTTTATGATTTGGATCAATCCATGAAAGAGTTTCACAATTCTCGAATTGTGAGCACTCCCAGCATCCTTCAATATCTTTATCACGGCAGCATATCCTTATCTTGCAATTTGTAGTTCCGCCTTCTTCTTTACATATTCTGGAACAGCCTAAATTCTTCATTTCTTTGAGAATCTCATAGAATTTGTCAATGTCTTTGAATGAACTGAATTGTTCAGGGAATACTTTCGGAAGTCCACGAATTATTTTTTGAAGCTCAGGAGTTTCGAGTTTGTTAAGTAGTTCTTCTGATAGCTCGTCCACCTTACTTTGTCTTATCGGGCAAGTTCCGCAAAACAGACCACAATAGGAGACTTGAGATTGTTCGGACATAAAATAATTCCAAATTTAAATCAATCGAATCTTATTATTTTATTCTTTGTGTTTTGGTTTTAATTCAATAACGCCGCAATAGTGTATATTTAATAAATCATCTCCGCGTTTTACCCTGTCTCTCATAAGCTCATACTCTTTTTCTGCTTCTTCGGGATCAGTTATGCGGGTTTTATTATCGGGTTTCTTCAGCAATATACTACCATATCTGGCGTGTTTTATATTCTTAAGGTCTTCTCCAAACAATACTCCTAACCTCACCCAAAAACCTCTATCTCCAGATTCAAGAATCAACTCTAAAAAAGCCGGTTTAGGAGTTTCCTGGTATTCAACATTTTCCCTATATAAGTCAAAAGATTGTGACATTAAATATAATGATTGCCCCTTAGCCATATGTTGAGAAGTAGAAGGCTTGGAAATCCCCGTTAATTTCAAACCACCATATGGATCTAAAATTAGTTTATATTTTCTGCCATTCATCTTCTGGATTAAATTAAGGTATTCAGAATATGTTTCATCAGTAGAAATAGACTCCATAGTATATTCTCCTCTTAAAATACGACCAGGGAGCTTAAAAGAAACTTCTAACTTTCCTATAATGGGACTTTTTGTCCGGTCAAAACTTATTTTTAATCCAGTAGGTGAGTTTGATTTGTCATATTCGACATTTTCAGGTAAAAGAGGAATAGTTTTGCTTTCATCGCAGGTAATTGTAGTTGAAGAATTCATACTTATACTTTCAAAATAGAAGATAGTTTTATAAGTTTTTTATATATTAAAATATACTATTTCAGATTGCATTCATGCCTGATATATTCTAAATTAGAATTATAGTACAAAATTATCCTATAATCAATCTTTTTAAAAGCTTTACAAAAAACGTATAAGATACGTCTTCGGTACTACCCATAAACATACGCGGGTAACTCCTTCATGTTTGAGCAAAATGTTACCCATGTAGTCGGTACGATATGTTACCTATGTTTCGGTTGACACATATGGCAAAGAAGGAATCGGTCAGTTTGAGTTATTTAATAGAATCTAAAATCTCTTTGCCGAGTGTCATACATTCAGGTCGTTTAAGATTGTCGTAGTCTTCGAACGAAGCCATCATTTGAGCGTTTTCCGGTTCCATAAGCGATTTTGTAATTCTGCCGCGTAATACATTCGATGGTACCTTTTGAGTGACTTCGCAAAGTTGTGCAAGATGTTCATCAATATATCTTGTGACTAATTCAGGAGTAATCGGATTACCCATATTGCCGCAGACGGCAAAAAGACCCCGCACCTTTCCCTTGAGTGAGTCTTTGTTTTGCTTTATGTAATCCTGTAATTCCGGCGAAGTGGCGAAACTTCTGATAGCGCCTCCAACGATGAAATGTTCGTAATTTTTAAGGTTTGGTTTTTCGCGAATGTCGAAAACATCAGCAATTCCGCCCATACCTTCTGAAATCCATACAGCCGCGTCGCGGGCGCTGCCGCACCATGTACTGTAAATTACGGCGATTTTTTTATCTGATTTTTTAGGGTAATACTCTAACGCTTGTGAATTTTTGTTTAATGCCAATGCTCCAACACCTGCAACGCCCAACTGTAAAAAACTCCGCCTTTTCATAACTATCCTTTCATCTATTTGAATCATTAAAAACTTTTTCTACAGCAATTAAAATCCTTTACCATTTTACCGGTAATTACTCCAATTTGTCAAATAGTTAGGGAATATTTTATAGTTTTGCAGTAGTTTGTGGCTGCATCATTTGCTGCTGAATAGTTATTATGGTATTCATGATTTCCTTTATATGTTCTTTGGGAATCGCAAGCTGAATAGTCATTTTACCTTTTTCTGATTTGCCGGCTATTACGAGATTGCTCTTTGTTTGAACATTTACATCCGGAATTTTAATCGGAAGAATAGAGCTTGTCATACCTAAACCCGTTTTCATAAGGCGAATGAAATTCATCGTAAAGAAGAAATCGGATTTTTCTGATCCCTGTATAAGTGCCAAAGCTGCTTGTGTTTCAGAACATATCTGCTTTGCTGAGCCAGATTGAATTTGGTCAATAAGCTCATGCATGGTTTTGTCTGAATTACTGCCTATTGCAGCTGCGAAAAGACCATTGGTAACGCCCCAGCGATATTCAATTCCTTCGCCGTACATTGATTTAATCATTTCAGACTGAGGGGTATGTGTTTCATTTGATTTAATAGAAAGTTTCGCTGAATCGATGGAAACTCCTTTGTATGTTTCTACATTGTGGTTAATTTTAAATTCAGCATCCATACCCATACTTTTATAAATATCCATAAAGCCTGAGTTCATCATCAATTCTGATGATTCGTTTATTAGCTGCTGAAATTTCTTCTCATCTTTTACGCCGATAAGATATTTTCCTTTGAAAGGAAATTTAGAATCTGCATCCTCTGAAAATGTATATACAGCATTACCAGAAACGCAATCCATTGCCTGTTTTGAGATAGATGTCATTTTCTCGATTACATCTTTGCTTATTGTGTCCCCGCCCAACATAGAAAGCATGTTTACCTGCAAATCAATAGATTCTGTCAATATTGGCGAGTTCAGCGAAAAAGCAAAACTCATCATTGAGCCATCTTCGAGATATGGGAGCAGATTATTTCCTGTTGCGGCGGAATTTGTCGCAAACATTTTCGCCATTTTCGTTCCGGGTACAGTATTTACTACCTTTGTTATATTTAAGGCATTTTGTGTTGGATTGATAGAGATACTAACTGTTTTAACCTCTTTCAAGATTGTATCAAGCATGCTGACATAGATGTCCATTATGTTCTGGAGTTCTGAAGCATCCATACCTGTGAGGTCACTTGGAACGCTTGCGATGCTGGATTTTAGTCCATCTATTGCAACTGTCAGCATAGGACCGAAGGTTTTAGCCGCCTGCTCAATGTTTCCATAAATCCATACCGGCTCGCTCGTCGCCTGTTTTGCTTCTGAGGAATCCAATACACTGCTTAATGTTGTTGCGGCTGTCTGATTCTTAAATTTAACAAGATTGTCATAATTAGCTTCCCAAGTCATGAGAGCATAATTACTTAGCTGAGTGACTAGAACATTTTGAAGTGATGTTAATTTTACGACGCCGTTATCGTCGGTAGGTGTTTTATTTGCGATTCCGTTAATAAATTCCTGATAATTTGTTACCGGAACAAGAATACCAGCAAAGATATTTGTCATTTCAGCAGATTGAGCGTACTGGCTGTTCAAAATCGTTCCAAACGCAGTTATACTGCCGTCCATGTTCAGTCCCGCTAATTCCGGGCTTCCAAGCAGATTTGGCAATAATGCCTTAACGAGTGCTGATGTACTAATTGGATATACATCTGAAAGGAATTGGTCCAATTGAGTCATTGATTTGTTGATGTTATTAATCCGAATGCAAAATAAAGCATTATCTGGTACATACTTAAGTGCCTGGTCATTTGCCTGGGCCTGTATAAATAATGGCATGGCAAAGGTTAAAAAAAGTACTGAAAATACAGCAATATTTCTTAAGTTTCTTGAAGCGGTCATTGATATTACCTCCTTAAAATTCAAAAATAGTTCATTTTTACAGTTATTTTATTCATATATTATAAAGAACGTTTATACGAGCGAAAACTTTTAAATTTATTAAAATATTTTGATATTTTTGCGAAAAAGTAATTTTTTGACATTTTCCTGCTTATATTATAATTGCATTCATTATAGGTCCGCATGTGTAAATATAAACGAAATTAGTATTATTTTAAAGTTGTTACTAAGAAAAATAATGTTTTTTATCTGACTTTGACGGCTTAATTTCTTTGTTATATTCCTTTTATGCGAATTAAACAGGTTAAGCACGCATATCAAAAAGACGATAAAATTCAGCATATGGAAGCGTGTATCTATCGATTTGAAAGTAGGGATTAATTATAGATTAAGAGTTATTTTGGAAGATATTACTATGAAAAATATAAAACCTAACGGCACAAGGCTCAAAGGTTATTTTATATTTCATATTTCAATTATACTACTGTCCTTTACTTCGGGATGCGGAAATAAGTTTTTTGATCCTTCACAGGTTGGCCGGTTTGATCATACTCCTGCCGTAAATGTAATCCTGGAGAAACTTGGACCAGCCGAAGAGATACCAGTTGGATGGGAGCTGGGAGAGGAACCTCGGCCGTTAGATACGATAGCAGTTAAATCTGACTATACTCTTATGTCGGGTGACTACATTGAGATTGAAATTCCTGAATTGCTTTCACGGGGTATAATTTATTCTAAAAACTATGAGGTGTCTGAAACAGGGAAAGTATCAATTCCTATAGTTGGTGAAATAATAGCTAAAGGAAAGACTGAGAGACAACTTGAAGAAATGATTAAAAATAAACTTTCACCGGATATTTTAATTGATCCTATAGTTCATGTCACGTTTTTACAATCTCAGCATAGAGCTTTTTCTATCCAGGGCGATGGAATTCGAGAACCAAACAGGTATCCGATTCTAAAAAACGATTGGAGATTGCGGGATACTCTTGCTCAGGCCAGGGGCGTTGTAAGTCAGCAAAACGTATCTTTTGTATATGTTACAAGAAGGGTACCAAAAAAAACGAGAAATTCAGATGTGAGTAAAAACGATATTAAAGATTTCAGGGCGATTGAATCTGAATATAATCTAAAAGAACCTATTACTCTCGAATCGACACCACGAACACAAACCGCAAGCAATTCTCGAATAAGTAAACTTGTTGTTTCGTCATCAGAAATGGTAATAGATAATAGAAGTTCGAGAAATGTTAATCGTTACAGATATCCTACTGCCGGCCGTTTGGCAAATAAGAATGCTTATCAGTTTTCTGATATGCCTGGAGAAAATAGTGAGTTGGAGAATCCCGTAAGTGTTGACGAAGTACTTAAGAGAGTTACTGGGCAATCAGTAAAGATATCAGAAGTACCCGAAAATGGGAATGTTCCTCAACAAAACAATGTTCGACAACCTGAAGTAGACACAACCAGTCCTGAAGAAACTGAACATACTGAGTGGGTTTTTCAAAATGGTGAATGGGTAGCAGTAAAAGTAGTGCCTTCAAATTCAAATGGATTGGGGAATATTGAGCAAGGAGTAATTTCTTCCAATAATCCTGAGACGACAAATAGCACATCTGACGATGAATATGAATGGGTATTAGAAGGTGGAAAATGGATTCCGGCTAAACCTGGCCAGACTACGGATAATAATACAGGTTTTATTAGCCAGCCAGATACAGGTATTCCAGGTCAGGAATTGGCATGGGATGATGAATATGAGACTGAAACAAGACTCATTAAAATACCTATTGATAAGCTTATGGCAGGAGTAGAACGTTATAATATAGTAATAAAGCCTGGAGATTGTATCCATGTTCCACTCGACGTTGCGGGTGTGTATTATCTTATGGGCAACCTCAATCGTACCGGAGCGGTCGAGATGACAGGAGGCATGGTTACCCTGAAACAGGCAGTTGCTACAGCAGGAAATATAGGACCTCTTGGATGGCCAAAACGTTGTGAAATCACCCGAAGAATCGGAAGAAATAAAGAAGAAATTGTTAGAGTTGATTTGGAAAAAATCTTTAACGGCGAGCAGCCGGATATTTATATTAAGCCGCATGATATTATTAACGTGGGTACGCATGCAACTTCTATATGGAGAGCTGTATTACGTAATTCTTTCAGGGCTACGTACGGTTTCGGATTTGCATATGACCGCAATTTTGCCAATGATGCTTACTATACGAGTAAATGGTTTGATTAAATTCGGATAAAATGTCATGTTGAGAAAAGAGTTATGGTTATGCCGGTTAAAAATAAGGACATTAAGCTTTATGTTAAAGAGAATTGGTCTGAAATCGGAATTCATAACTACATAAAAACGGCAATCATCGGATTTCTTTTTTTCTTTGTTTTTTACAGGGAAATCGACTATCTCATATTTCAGTGGATTCATGATAAAAACTGGTCGCATGGATTTCTTATACCTTTGTTCAGTCTGTATTTTATTAATCAGCGCAGAAAAGAAATTATCAATCTTGAAACAAAGCCAAATTATTTTGGTTTGCCGCTTTTGATTGCTGCGATATGTTTTTACATATTTAATATTGCCAGTCCATCGGGATGGGCATATTTTCGTTCTATGTCAATGATTGCTGCTATCACTGCGATTGTTGTTTTTCTTGGTGGCTGGCGATTATTGAAATATTCCTGGCTTGCGATTGTATTTTTGGTATTTGCTGTACCTTTACCGGATAGAATTTACAAAAGCTTGACAAGTCCGATGAGACAGTGGGCCGCTTCATCAGCCGCATCTTTATTAAATCTTGTTAATGGTGTGGATGCCACAGTACATGGAGCAGTTGTAGATGTGATATATAAAGGACGAATGATTGAACCTTCGCTTGATGTTGCTGAAGCATGCAGTGGGATTAGATTGCTTATGGCATTTCTTGCACTTGGAGTAGTAATGGCATATATCCATCATAGACCATTTTGGCAAAGAATGATTTTGCTTCTGAGTACGATTCCTATCGCAATATTCTGCAATATTATCCGAGTAAGCTGCACAGGTTTTATTTACGTATTAATAAATCCTAAATACTCACAGGGAATTTACCATGACTTACTTGGTATGTCCATGCTTCCTTTGGCGTTTTTATTATATGGTTTTCTTGCATGGTTTATGTCAAGTTTGTTTATTGAGGATGTAAAAGAAGTTACTGAAGATATTATTAAACGTAAAAGAGTATGATTGAGAATAAATCAAATATGATAAAATGCTATTTCCAGCCTGCTTTTTTGATATGTGCGGCTGTGCTTGCCATAACCGGAGCCGGGATGTCAATTGCCATAGAAAGTCTTGGTATATATTTGAAAAAGGAGCCTATACAATTAAGGAAACCGCTGGACTTTCTCGATGAGAATGGTCTGTCTCACTTTTCAGTTGGACCTCAAAATAAATTGAAAATAGAAAATCCGGAAATAGTAAAAGAATTAGGAACAGAGGATTATATTCAATGGATAATTGTAGATGGCAATGTCCCGGCAAATAGTCCTGTTCGAAAGTGTTTTTTATTCATAACATATTATCCTTCGCCAGATAAAGTGCCTCACATACCTGAAGAGTGTTATACCGGTGGTGGATTCCAGAAAATATTATCATCAGATGTTGTATTACACATTGGAAATAGCGATACAAGTAAAATTTCGGCACAATATTTGGTTTTTGGTAATGATGATACCAATATTTTGTTAAATCAGGGTAAATTTCCTGTTTTGTATTTTTTCAGGGTAAATGGAGAATATGCGGGTAGCAGGGAAGAAGCGAGAATGGCTTTAAATAAGAACCTTTTCCGCAAATCATCGTATTTTTCAAAGGTTGAGATTGCTTTTAATCAGTCTATACCGGCACCTGGTAAAGAAGAAACAATAAAGGCAACTGAGTCATTATTGAACGTAATATTGCCCATTTTAGAAAAAGAATATTGGCCGGAATGGTAAAGTTAATAAATTTTGAATTGTAAGTTTTAAGTTTTTAATTATGGTATATACCATCCTGTTAGTTTAACTTAAAACACAATACTTAAAACTATGTTATTGAAACTTATGATATAAGGATTTCTTATGGTTAGAAGGAGATTGAATAAAAAAGTAGCATTTATCGGCTCTGCTTTTTTTGTAATTCTTATTTTGGTTTGCATTATTGTTCTATTACAGCTCAAACGTAGTCCTGTTGAATTCATCAAAGATGCGGAAACTGCACTTCAAACTGCGCGTCAGTCAACAGATCAGAAGACAAAGGACCAGTATTACGAGATAGCAACAAAAAAATACAGTAATGCCTATGCGAGAGTTCAGACAAACGAGGAAAAAAAAGAAATCCTTTTTGATATGGTGGATTTGTTCATAGAAACTCAGAACTGGCCATATGTATTGGATTGCTGGGAAAAAATTCTTCTCATAGAACCTGATAATGTTAATGCTCAATATGGTCGTTTGAGATATTTCGAAGCAATAGGTGATAGCGGCATACCAAATGTTTGGAAACAGGTTTATGAATATGCTTCAAAATTCCTGAAAATTGCTCAGGAAAACGATTTAATGAGCCAGGATATGTCAAAGCTGAAAATTCCTGAGCTTGAACAGGGAAATAATGGAACTCTAAAGCTTGGAGCATATCTGTATTTAGTAAGAGGTAAAGGCGCCTTTGAGCAGGCAAATATGGGGTCCGTTACAAATACTGAAGAAATACTCGAAAGTTCAATAGCTGATTTTGAAAAGGCAAAAGAGCTTGAGCCCAATAATATTGATGTATATTTAAATCTTGCCAAATCTTTTTTGGCTAAAGGCGAATTGGCCGCTGCAAAAGGCAGCGCAGATAAAAGAGAAAAAGCTGAGAAAGAAGCATTAACAATTTTAGAACAAGCTGTCGATTATGCTTCAGATAAAGTTAATGCAAATATAAATCTTATTAATTTCAAGGTCGTTCTTGCCAGGGATAATGAGCCTGAACAAGTTAAAGAAATATTTAAGGAACTCGAATCGGAATATCTATCACTTGCAGACGAATACAGTACAAATCCCTATGTATATGAAGCTCTTTCGCAATTCTACTCTATATTTTCGCAATACACAAAGCATGAAGAAAGTAAACAAAAACTCGATAAGTCAATTGAAGCTATTTTGAAAGCGATGGAACTTGATGAGCATAATGTAGTTTACGCGATACAAATTACAGATATTTACTATAGAAGATACTCTATCTATAAAAATAAGCCTGATTTGGATAAAGCAATAGAAATTGCGAAAAATGCCTTGTCCTGGCCAGGTACACAAAGTACGAATGGTCCGGGAAATAATATAAGGATAAGAAATAAATATTTACTCAACACTTTCCTTGCAAATAGTTACATCGAACAGATTCTTGATTCACAGACTACTATTGATGATAGTGACAAAAAAACATTGCTCAGTGATGCTCAGGAAGCTGTTAATGAGATTGAGATGATTATCAGGACCGATGAGGATCCAACAATAATAAAATGGAAAGGTATGTTAGAACTTGCCGGGGGGAATAAGCAGGAAGCTATCATTAAACTCAATAAAGCATACGAACAGTTTAAAGCAGTAAAGCCTGCGCAGCAGCCGTGGCCTTTAGATATTGAATTTGCGAAACTTTCCTATACGCTTGCAAAGTTATTTATGGATACTGAAGAACTTGGTAAAGCTTACGAATACCTCCTTAGTGCACATTACTCCGGAATTACTGAAATCAAGCCGGAAGCGAGACTTGATTATGTTGAAGTAATACTTAAGTTCAATCGTTTTACAGATGCACTTGATAACATAGAAGCATTCGAGGAAGATTACGGGCAAGATAAAAGAAGTCAAATACTTCGAGTTAAAACTTATATCTATTCAAATAAATATGAGGAAGCTCAAAAAGAATTGGATAAAATGCCTTCCTCTGATGCTGAAGCAGTACAGCTTCGCCTTGTTTTAGCGGAATCAAAAATCCGTCAGGTTCATATGTCTTTAACACAAAGTGAAGCTCAGGTTAATCAGCAGGGCAATGAAAAGCCTGAAATATCTGACAAGGAAGCGAAAGATAAGATAAAAGAATATGTACAGGCAGCAACTGGTTATGTAGAAAAACTTCTTGAAATGAAACCTGAATTGGTTACTCAGTCTTCTGTTATTAACATTTGTGGCAGTTGCATAACTATTAATGAAATACAGCAGGCAAAACAATTAGTTGACAAATATTTGTCAAAGTTTCCTGATAATATCGGAATTAATATTTATAAACAGATACTTTCCGAACCTGAACCAGGAAATATTACTCAGCAGCGATATATTGAAATTGAAGAGAAAACAATATCAAGTATTTCTGACCCGATCAAGCGTGCAGTAAATACCGGGATATTATATACAAGAAAGAATGATCTGTCCCTGGCAATAGAACAATTTAATATTGCACTTGAAGCCGCCAAATCTATTGGAGTAACTCAGGACAATACTGAAATGGAAAATATAAAGCTTGCGGCGAACAACTTATTTGAAATTTCCCTTTCAATTGAAAAATATGATATTGCAGAAAGTGTAATAAAAATAGCCCAGGAAAAGAATCTCGATGACTTTCATGGATTGTTTTATGAAGCACGTCTTAAGGCCGCTAAAAAAGATTTTGCAAATGCTCTAAAAAAAGTTGACGAATGTCTTAAGGAACGTCCAATTTCGTCACAGGCGTATTTACTTAGGAGCAACATTAACGCCGCTCTTGGAAATGAATATGCTTATATAGAAGACGTAAGCGAAGCTGCTAATCTTAATCCGCTTGATAGCACAATCGCCCGGAAATATGCAATTGCCTTGTATAACATAAGTCAAAATAGTGGAAGTGAAGTTTCAACATCTCAGCATAATGCAACTCGTGATGCGATGGAAAAAGCAATATCTTTGAATCAGGGTGATTTGGAATTACTTGGTTTATATACAGAGCTTATATCTGCAAGTGAGCCCAAAAAAGCCATCGCTATTCGTCAGGATATATTGTCTGCCGTTCCGAATTTGGATAATGCAGTAATGCTTGGAACCCTTGCAATGAATGTAGCAAACAATACAAGTAATCCTGATGATAAGGAAGCTTTTTTAGATATAGCAGGTTCGGCTTTTGAACAGGCCAGAATGATGGATCCTAATGACAGGGATGTACTTATATATTACACAAAGTATCTTCGAGCAAGAGGAAGAGATGAGGAGGCTAAAAAAATCCTTCAGGAATCAAAGGATAGTATATTGCTTGCTAATGATTTATTTCTGGAAGGCGATTTCGAAAATGCCCGAAAAGTTTTGGAAAATTTATATCGTAATGATTCAAATAATATTGATATTTTGAGGGGTTTAGTTCTTATAACCCAAAATACAAATGACAAGGAAGCTGTAAAGAAATATTCCAATAAACTTATTTCTGTTGATAATAACCTAACTCATTTAATTTTACAGATAAGAGCTTTTGTAACTGTCGGGCTTTTCAACGAAGCTGAATACAAATTGCAAAGTCTCAAGGAAAAATACCCAGATAATGATAATGTTTACATGTTACAGGCGTGGCTTGCTTTCAAGCAGGGTAATGCAAAGAAAGCTTTGGATATAATAAATACGTATATTCAAGGTAATAAAAATAATCCAGGCGCATGGCAGCTTCGTAGTGAAATAAATGTTGCATTAAATGAATATCAAAGAGCAATCAGTGACTTAAAAACATGCAAGTCCCTTACTAATGATCCTTCTATAGGAGTTTCACTTGCTAAAGTTTATATACAGACCAGTAATTATGAAGAAGCGGAAAAAGAACTAAAGGAAATCGTTAGCAAAGAAAATTCGCCGATGGAAGCAAATGTACTTCTTGAAAATATATATTTTAAGCTTAACAGGAAGACAGCTCTGGAAAACCTGTATGACAAGGTAATTGAGAAATATCCAGATGATATTCAATGGCTAAGTAAAGCTGCTGAATATGCCTTACAAACTAAAGAATTCGATAGAGCACAAAAGTTCTATAAAAAGTCATGTGATGTAATTCTTCAGTCTTATACCGGCGATAAGCAGGGTAAGGAAATTGATGATGACCTTTATGTGGCTTCATTTGATAGTTATCTTAAGGCTCTATTAAGAGGTACCGGTGATGTTGACATGGCAGGTTCACATCCTGAAAAATCAGAACTTGTTTTAAAAGAAGCTGCCAAATATATAGACAGCAGTTATGCTCCCTTAGCTTATTTGCGAATGACACTGGCAAATTTATTACTTCGTAAAGAAGACGAAGCTGAAAAGTATGCTCGTTTAGCTATGGAAAAAGCTGTTACCAATGAGAAATATGCCTTAAAAACCATAGAAGAAATGTATCCTGTTCTACTTTTCGATGAAATGTCAAAATATTGTTCTCAAATGCTCGAAAAAAATCCAGATTCGCTAACAGCTAATTATGCTATGTATTTTATATTAAGAGCAGACCATAAATATGCAGAATCCGTTGATTACATCAATAAATGTATCGAATTAACTGAAAAGAATAGCCCGATAAGATTAGATTATATTATGCAAAAAGATGAAACGCTTCTTTATACATATGCTAATACTTCCGATAACCAATATATTAATATAGCCATAAATGATTACCAAAGTCTCTTGTCTGAAATGCCGAATAATATTCAGGTACTGAACAACCTGGCTTATATGCTCGCTGAAAGCGGACAGAAACTTTCGGATGCCCTTGAATATTCCGAACGGGTACAAAAAATAAAGCCGAATGATCCGGGTTTTCTGGATACTTATGCTTTTGTATTGTTAAAAAATAAGCAATATATAGATGCTGAAAAGACGATTGAAAAGGCATTGACTCAATATAATGAGCAGGGACAGATGATAATTCCTGCCGAAGTTTATGAGCACAAGGGAATGATAAAGGAAGAACTCGAGAAAAATGAAGAAGCACTTGCAGCATATAAAAGGGCGATGGATCTTGGCTCGAGTTATTTTTCACAAAAAACAAAGGATAGGATATTTCAGGCGATAATTCGTGTTTCGCCTTAATTGTAAATTGAGCGAGATAAACCAGTCGGAGAAAAAATGGATCAGAGAAGATTAGTTACTTCTAACAGAATGATAAATCCTGTTGGTATGGTGCCACCTGATTCTGCTTCACTTACAGCCAGAGAGGTTTTTGGAATAATAAGGCGACACTTATTCCTGATTTTTATTCTTACCGTTTTTGGTTTTATCGCTGGTTTCGGAATATGGAAAGTTTTACAGAAATATTACCCGAAATATACCGCGACTACATATCTTAAGGTTCTTTCCCCAAATCCATCTGATCCGTGGATAATAGGCGGGGCGCAGCTCCAAAAGGATATTTTGTATGCTCATCGCATGTCTATCGCGAATCTTATTACACAACAGAGCAGTTTCGAGTACCTTTTATCTGATACCAGGATAAGGCAAACTGAATGGTATTCGAAGAATGAAGGTAATACTATTAAATTAGTAAGGTCCTTAAAAGCTTCCTTTATTGCATTTCCACAAAGAGACAGCGATTTTGTGCAGCTTTCGATGACTTGCAGCAAGGCTGATGAAGCAGCTTTTATTGTTAATAAAATGGCCGACTTATTCCTTGCAAAGCAAACAGGGACCGAACAGGATGAAGTACGCCAAAGTTTATCACGATTTAATGAACAGAGAAGCTCTATTCAGAGAGAACTTGACAAAGCGGATCAGGGATTGACAGACATTAGAGATAAATACGGTATATTGGACCTCGAAATGCCGGAGACTCGTAATTTTCGCCATACAATTACAGAAATATTGGAAAGCCTGGAACTTGAGCAAATTAAGCTTGATAATGATTTGCAGCAGCTTAAAGCCGGCATTAAAAACCTGCAGGAACTTGCCGATGGTCCTATCAATGAGCAAATTGAAAACATGATTGAGCAGGACCCGATTATGCTTTCGCTTAATAAACAATTAATCGAGCAGCAGGAACAGCTTTCCGGCTTAATGACTCGATTCGGTGAAAACCACAGGGACATTATTCACATGAGAGAGATAATTGCTCAAACTCTCAAACAAAGGGATGCAAGAAAAGAAGATATTGCAAATCAGACACGTCTGGCGAATCTTGAAAATGCCAAGCAAGGTTTATATGTCCTTCAGCAACGGTATGATAATCTTAGCAATCTTCGTGCTCAGGCACAGCAAAAAAAGACAGTACTCGATAGTGCACGTATCGAATTTGATAAACAATTGAAAATCCGCGATGAGAGACTCGATATGCTCAAGAAAATTGACGAGCAAATTGAAAAAGTTACTTCGTTGCTTAATGATCCTGAAATTCCGAAGATACAACCCGTTGGGCCTGCACCAGCTCCATTGGAAATGATATTCTCACGCCAGTGGTTTATGTGGCTTCCGACAATGACAATGCTCGGATTTTTATTCGGAATCGCTCTTACATTTATGGGTGAACTTTCACGGGATGAAATTACTACTCCGAGTGAGATTTCCAGGTTCCTGAGGATTCCACTTTTGTCTGTTATTCCCGACTCTTCCGAAGAGAAACTTGCACGAGGTATTGACCTGCGTCAGATTGTTCGGCAGGCTCCTTATTCATTATTAAGCGAGTCATATCGAAGATTAAGAGCTAACCTGATGCTCACGGGACCACTCGAATCATTAAAAACAATTCTCGTCACAAGTGGCATGGCTGGTGAAGGAAAAACTTCAACTGCGGTCAATCTTGCTATAACTTTTGTAGCCGCGGGTAAAAAGGTACTCCTTATTGATACTAACTTCAGGAATCCGAAACTTCAGCAAATATTCCCGAAAGTTGAAAGCGTCAATTTCGAGAAACCTGAAACTCAGCATTTCAGTTACGGCTTGAGCAGTGTTTTAATGAATCAATGCAAGCCTGAAAACGCGATTCGTTCGAGCGGCATCGAGGGACTTAGCATAATTGACTGCGGCCCGATACCGTCGAATCCTTCTGACCTGCTCGGAAGCATGAAAATGGAAGAGCTTCTCAAGGAACTTCGTAAAAACTTCGACCATATAATAATTGACAGCGCTCCGACTCTATTGGTAAGCGATTCAACAGTTCTCGCCGCACTTGCAGATGCAACATTACTTGTATTCTGTTCGGATGACACAAATACCGGAGCCGCACAGAGAACAATTCACGAAATAAAGGGAGCGACTTCCAGCTTAGTTGGTTGTGTCCTTTTCGCAGCAAGAGCAAGAACAGGCGGCTATTTCAAGCAGCAATATAAATCATACAAAAAATACCAGAAAAAGCAGCGAGCGGCATACGGAGTATAACCATCGCCGATACTCACCTCCGACCAAACCGATACCCGACGCGTGCCAAGTAACTACTCGCGCCGTGTCAAACGCTTGCGCGCTGTCACTCAAGTGCATAGCAGGTCCCGATACTTTGCTTAGTCATCGCCAACTATATGCAAAGTATCTTTCAACCAAACAAGTTTATCACGGCGACTCGTCACGGCGTAGTTAAGCGAGCCGGACAATGCTAATACACAAGATATTTAAGGATTAACAACAGCCAGTCATTGTGAGCGAAGCGAGGCAATCTTCAACAAAATTTATTCACTACATCCCTTTGAGATGGCATGGCCAAAGAAAAGAAGAAGCACGAAGGAAACAAATAAAAACAATAAAAAGGTAGGGTGGCGGCTCTGCCCCACCAAGATTTTTAATAGGGACATTTACAATTTTCTGTGCATTGTCATCATCCTTTAATAGTTGGCTATCCCTAGTTTTTTCTCCCCCCCCCCCCCCCCCC
>JAFGPS010000054.1 GCA_016936075.1 Sedimentisphaerales bacterium
ATTCATTTTGCATCTCGGCAATTGCCTTGAATTTCAAGCCGCTGTAAAGACGAAGAAGCAATACTTCACGTTGTTCGTAAGGAAGTTCAGTAAGTGCCATCGCAAGCTTTTGAGAATTTTCATTAAACATCGCTGCTAAATCAGGACTATGCAGATTCGAGCTAAACTGTCCTGCTTCATCGAGCGAAGTATTTTCTTTTCTTTGTCCGGCTTTATTCTTGTTCCGAGCCGTATTTACGACACTGGTTATCAAATAGCCTTTAATACTTTGCTTGAGCTGCATATTGCCGCATGAACGAATAAACTTCACAAAAACGTCATGCACTACATCTTCTGCGACACTCTTATCATATAAAAGAGCTATGGAGAGAGTCATTAAGTCGTCCTTATATTTAGCGTAAATCCGCTCGAGGACATCTTTTTTGCCCTTATTAAATTTCCATATCAACAGCCTGTCTTCAAGCATGAAAAACTTTTCCTTTTGCTCTATTATGAATTCATAACAATCGATTGCCGGTTATAAGACAATCCACATGTGCATTTTAATATAATTTTTTTCAAATTTGCGCATAAAAAAAGCCGGTTCTAATAAAAGCCCGGCTTTATTTAGCATTGTTGTGGTTTTATTTGGGGAGATTTTCTGGTGCGACATCAGCAACACTCAGGTCACCATAAATTACACGGTAAGTAGCAGAATCTTTCGGAAGCCACCACATTACAGGTTTTTCAGAATCACCGAGTTTAACTCCATCACCAACATAATTAAATTTGGTAATTCCCTTCAATTGTTCCATATACATATATGCCCTTCTAATACTTTCAACAAACGGGGTAAGCAATTCCTCTGCCTCTTCATCAGAAAGATTTTTTTCTGCAACGTATCCCCTTACAGCCGTTTGCATCACAGTAAGCTCTATATCAGGAGGAAATGTCCCTTCAAGGATAACTGCCAAAGAACGTAATCCTTCAACAAGGTCTTCTTCTGTATTATTCTTTGTCATTTCCATCAACTTTTCCATTTCTTCTTTTGAAGTTTTTTCTACGCTATATCCATCCGGTGCTGTTGTGCTGAAAAGTGATTCATCGAAATCTACATCGAATTCAAATTCATTAATAACGATCCTTCTTCCTGCGCCTACATGAATAATCTCAAGTTGAACCGGGAGTTTTGTTTTTACATCTGCCCAGACTGTAATATCGTCGTATTGCCTCTCAGAACGAAATCCTTTTGTCACATGTCCCTCTAATTCCTTTATACCAAGTTCCTGAATAACGTTTCCTTGTAAAGATCCGCCCTGCATTGAACGAGCTATCGCAAACATATCAGGATCACTGGTCGGATTACCACTTAATTCTCTCTCGATGGCACGTTTTTCTTCAGGATAAATAGTAAGTGACTTTGGGATACTAAGATCATATACTGCTATTCTACCATCAGGGAAGATCTGTCGTCTTTGTGATAGATTCATTCTCAAAAGACGAAAGCCCCATGTTTGCCTACCTTCATCATACACGGTATGTGTGCTGGCATAAGGACGAAAGCTGTTCAATTGCTCCATCACATCAGCCCAAACAATACTTGTTCCATCAATCGAACCTCCAAAATAATGTATTGCAATTAAAACAGCTATAATTATCGACGCTGCCGTTGCGAATTTTGTTATTTTACTTTTCATGATAATTTTCCATATATTATGCCCTGATTTCTTTTGTTCGCTTGTTAGTTCAGTTAGGTTTTTGCTTACCTTTTCCAAATCACGGGCAGTGACATCCGGGCTGATTTCAAATTTTGAAACAGCTTCGAAACGTTTTTTTATTTCATTTTCATTTATTTTCGACATGACGTTACCTCTTTGTCACGCTATTGGTATCAACTTCTGAATTTTCATTACTTGCAAGTAATTCTCTTAAGCTTGCGATTGCCTTGGCGTTTAAGGCTCTTAAATATTGAGGTTTTTTACCTAATCTTTTTGAGATTTCTTCGTAAGATTCCTGCTCAATGTAATGCATTACAACCACGTCACGTGACAATTCACTTAATTGCATTGTCGCATCAAGAACCTTTTGCAATTCCTCGCCGGCAATCATTTTTCCTAAAGCAGATGAATCAATTTGAGCCTCGCAATCATTTTCAATAGATTGGAACGATAATCTTCTGTTCCTTCGCCACTCGAACGCGAGATTAATCGCGGCTCGGTAAGCATAAGAAAACGAATCATTTGCTTTTTCAAACGATTTGGATTTCCACAATCTTAGAAAAAGTTCCTGTAACAAGTCGCCGACTTCGTCTTGATTAAGCGTTAATTTGCCCAGAAGCCTGTACAATTGCGGCCCAGATTTTTCAAATAGCTCTAAAATCTTTTTCTGCTTATTTCTCAAATTATCCTCAATATTCGCTAAAAGTAGCTGCTTAAGCCATGACTTTCATAATTATAGATGAAATCTATTAAAGAGCGCACCTGTTTTTTTGAAATATTTCAGATTCTTTTTAAAAAGGATTATGTGAATATTTTTGGGATTGGGATTGTTTTTGAGTATTAAGAAAATGCGGATGAAAGGAGTCGAACCTTCACGAGCGTTAGCTCACAGGCACCTGAAGCCTGCGCGTCTGCCAATTCCGCCACATCCGCGGCGATAGACTTTTCAGGGAAAATACACCAAAATGTTTCACTGAAAGCAGGTAAATAATACCAATATCCTGCATTAAGTCAAGAATATTAAAGATGATTCAGCATATTCCGGACTATTCCACGAGTAAAATAGCTTGCGATTTCTTTTATAAAAGCCGCAAAGTCGATTACTGCAGAATGGTCCGCTTTGTCCGAAACGATTCTGATACAGGCAAAAGGTACAGCATGATGTGCACAGACCTGCGCAACCGCAGCACCTTCCATCTCTACGCCTTTCAGGCCAGGAAGCTCTGATTGTAATTCATTCATTTTTTCTGCACTTCGGATAAACTGGTCGCCGGTTGCAATAAGACCCTCGCAAATTCCAGGCTTTATAATATTAAATTGTTTAAGAAGGTCAGTTGGAATATCTTCATTAATGTTGTTTGTAACGAAGTTTTGAGCGGCTTGAAAAGCTGCCTTCTGCAAAACCGGGTCTGCTTTGAAGTATGTCGGCTCTTTTTTGAAATCGGGCCCCATTTTGAAACACGAAATTCCGAGAGGTGGAACCTGGTACTTTGCGAATATAGGTTGAGCATCTATATCGTGCTGTACGAATTTTGAGCCAATAATAATATCGCCAATGTTCAGTTCAGCAGAAGCTCCTCCACATAAGCCGCAGAAAATAATCGAATCTACTTCAAAGCGTAAAATCATAGCCGTAGCGGCAGAAGCCGATGCGACCTTGCCCCAGCCTGAGATGTTCAGGACTACATCCTGGCCGTACAAAGAGCCTGCAAAATAATCCCTGCTTCCAATTGTTTCGCGGGAGCTTTCCTTCAAATCTTCCAGTATATGCTCGACTTCTTCTTTACTTGCACCTAAAATTCCTGTTCGCATTAGTCTTATCCTTGAACTTAATTTTTGTAGAACCTTTATTAAAATCAATTTATAATGATAATAGGTATATCAAGAGTTTCAAAGAATAAAATTATTTTAGAATTATTCCTGTGAAAGAAAATATAATGTACAGATATATGATTTTTACTTTTTGCGTTATCGCATTAATAATTTCAGGTTGCAATGAACCACAAACACCTTCAGAAAAACAGAGCAGACTCATAGCCGCAGAAAATATGAAATTAAAAAATCAAATCGAAGAACTTAACTTACAAATAGAGCAAATCAGGGATCAGCACCAGAAAGAAATTGAAGCTCGAGATAAATCGCTTGCAGATGCCCATAAAGAAATCGAAACCTTGAAAGAAAAATCAAAACAGAACGTCCGCAACCAGGTTCAAAATGTGCTTGATACCGTAATTAAGGAAAACACCGAACTTCGTGAGGAAATTAAAAAGCTCAACGAGCAACTCCAAACACAATAAGTTCAGATAACTGTATAAAATATTATTTAACTGCCTGAACAGCTTTTTCGCAATCCGGTAATTTTTCATCCGGATAATGTCTTTGCAGAGCAGCCGCAACAAGTCCCACAAACATTGGCTGCGGTCTAAGCGGCCTGGAAGTCAAACATGGATGAGCTTGTGTACCCATAAAGAACGGATGATCCTTAAGCTCAAGAATCTGCATAATGGGCAGGTTCGGCGCTTTACCTGAAAATATAAGGCCCTTTTCTTCGAGCGTTTCGATATATTTCGGATCGACTTCGTAACGATGCCTGAAACGCATTCTTACAGAATCTTTTTTCCCGAATATTTTCCATGCGAGCGTTTGCGGTTTTAAATCGATATCGTGACCTCCCAGTCTCATATTTCCGCCAAGTCCTTCTATTTCTTTCTGCTCAGGCAAAATATCAATTACAGGCTCGGAGCATTTTGGTTTTATCTCCGTACTATTAGCATTTTTTAAGCCGCATACATTTCGTGCAAATTCGATAACTGCCATCTGGAAACCAAAGCACAAGCCAAGATAAGGCATTTTATTTTCACGGGCGTATTTTACACATGCGATTTTGCCCTCTGTGCCTCTCGTACCGAATCCGCCGGGAACGATTATGCCGTCAACTCCCTCGAGAGCTTCAGCAACGTTAGAGTCATCTACGTCGGTTGTATCAATCCACTTGATAGATTCCTTGCAGCCCAGTGCAATACCGGCATGTTCGAGCGCGTTAATAATGGAAGCATAACTGTCACGTACGGTAATATATTTTCCTGTGATTCCGATTGTCACCTGCCTGTCCATTTTTTCCATTTTCTCGGTAAAGTCACACCATTTGCCCCACTCTCTACGCTCTTTCTGCAGGTTAATTCTGTCTTCGATTTTCAACATGCGAATAACCTGAAAATCCAGGCCGTTTTCGCGGAGCATCGCAGGTATCATATATATACTTGCCGAATCGGGAAGACTGATTACTCTCTCGAACGGCACATTGCTATAAATACTGATTTTCTGCCTGGCCTTTTCATTGACCGGGCTTCCCGCTCGACATGCGATAATGTCCGGCTGCACGCCGCATTGCATAAGCTGCTTGATACCAAGTTGTGCGGCTTTCGATTTCTGCTCACCCAAGGTTTTCGGCTCGAGAATATAAGTAAGAGCGACAAAGCAGCATGAACCGGGCCCTTCTTCGTATGCAAGTTCGCGCGTCGCTTCGATAAAGTACGCGTTTTCCAAATCTCCAACCGTGCCGCCGATTTCCACGAAGACTACATCGGCTTTTGATTTCATCGCAAGCTCTCGCAATTTAAGTTTCACTTCGCCGGTGACATGCGGAATCATCTGAACGTCTCGACCGAGATAGTCACCGTGCCGCTCTTTGTTGAGGACTGCACTGAAAATCTGGCCGCTGGTCGCGAAATTCGCTTTCGATAAATCCTGGTCGAGTAACCTTTCGTATGTACCAAGGTCCATATCGCATTCCATGCCGTCGTCGAGTACGAACACTTCGCCGTGCCTGAAAGGATTGAGTGTGCCGGAATCCACGTTGAGATAACCTTCAAGCTTTATGGGTGCGACTTTCAGTCCTTTGTCCTGAAGGAGCTTTGCCATACACGAAGAGAAAATCCCTTTTCCTAAGCCGCTCATTACGGTACCCATTACGAATACGTAGCGGGTTTTTCCTTTTTTATAACCTTTAGGTATCGGCGAGAAAAATTCACTCTCGGTTGATACGTCACTAACTGATGCCAATAATTCGTTTTCTTTACTCATAATTTTCCTTTTCTTATTCTATTTTTAGCCACGACTCGACTGAGCTTGTCGAAGTCAGAGGGCACAGAGAACACAGAGATTTTTAATTAAAATATTCTATGTAATATTTATGGAAACCATCTTCAAAACAAATTAAATCTCTAAGACGCGCGCCAGAAGGATATCCATATGGGCAACTTGCTCCAGCACCTAAAACAAAAACTGTTTTTTTATTTATCACTTTTAATTATCTTTCTACATTAATTTCTGGATTCCGCAACAAGTGCGGAATGACAAAGTCAGAGCTTTAGTTCTGCAATAACAACGATATCTGTTTTTACACTTCGTGAGAATAACAGAATCGTATACATTTATATTGGAGCAACAATTCCAATTTATTACGTCTCAGAAGCAATCTTTAGCTCTTTATCCTTATTTATATATAAAACTTATTAACGGCAATGGTAATTAAAATAAATTTGCGAAACGACACTGTCATTCCGCACTTGTTGCGGAATCCATGCTTTTACGAGCAAATTTTAATCCTGCAATTCCTCAAACAAATCCTTCCATTCCGGATTATTTGATTCTATAAGATTAATCTTCCATTGCCTTCTATATTTTTTCAGTTTCTTTTCTCTTTCAATTGCACAATAAATATCAGAAAAATGCTCATAATATACAAGCATATTCAC
>JAFGPS010000055.1 GCA_016936075.1 Sedimentisphaerales bacterium
CAATATGTTTGCAAAGAGCTTGCTTACTTTCGAGATTTAAGTTAGTATTTTGCTGGTTGTTATCATTAAATAAAATGAAAAGTAAAGGAATAAAATAATGTCTAAAAAAGATAAACATATCATTCTTGGAGTACACATAACAGATAGAATTAAACACGCCCAGAAAGTTCAGGAACTTTTAACTCAATACGGCTGCAACATTAAAACACGTATCGGTTTCCATGATGTAGATGGTACAAAATGTTCGATGAACGGCCTGTTAATTCTCGAGCTGATAGGCGAGACAAAGACTTGTGATAAATTGGCTCAGGACTTAGACACTCTCGAAGGCGTTGAAGTCCAGAAAATGATTTTTGACCATGACTAAGCAATAAGATTATTAAGAAAAAAAGGCAGCCTTTAAAATTAAGACTGCCTTTTTTTATTCAATTTAATGTTAATTTCAATTATTCAATAGTCAAAAGAGCTATAGAAGTCTAGTCCATGATATAGAATTTATTTCCTGAAACAACCGGATAAGCGAACGTCTGGCCGGTACTTACCTTGTAGAAAGAATTCAAAATATATCATATTACTCTAAGGGGTTATTAGGGGTATAATTTTATAAGTATTTGGATATATTAAAATGTACCTTTGTACAACTATGAGAAAAATAGTAGTGGGACAGAATTTTATTGTATCGTCAAGAGGATGTTTGGTAGAATTATCGTAATTTTAAGGGATGAGTAGTATTTATTAATTTGGAAAAACCAGTTAATCATTCTTCAATGAAAGAAAGGGAAGGAACATGGACGAAGTGAGTGAGATAAACGAAGCGATTGAATCGGCGGGCGAAGAACAAATAAATGGAAGGAACCTGACTCTGGCAAACAGATGGAAAAGGTTAGGCGGTGCAATAATTGATAGTTTAATTTCCGGGATAATCGGTTTCATTTTCATGGTTAAAATGGGTATATTCAAAAGATTGCTTGAAGGCATCCAAATGACAATAACTGAGCAAGTCTATCTATTTGTAATCGGGTGGGTAGCTTTCCTTATTTTGCAAGGTTATTTGTTATTCAAAAGAGGACAGACCATCGGAAAAATCATGGTAAAAACAAAAATCGTTGATAAGAATGGGAATGTTCCAAATTTTGGTAAATTATTGATACTTCGTTATTTCGTTTTCGGGTTGTTCGCACAAATCCCAATTGTTGGCGGCCTATTTAATCTTGCTAATGTTTTATTTATTTTCGGTGAAGAACACCATTGTTTGCATGATTATTTAGCCGGTACATACGTTATAAATGAATCAGAATTTGATAGCTAACATTTTCTAATAAATGTATTGAAAACCGTTTTCGTCCATTTCATGGATTAAGAAACAAGCCCCTGCTTTTAATTTTATTGGTGTTTGAGGAGCAGGGGCTAATTAAACTGTATGCCTCATGCAAACAGCCTTTTTCATTAATAGCTTTATTTGCAATAAATAATTAAATCGGCATAATTATAACAAAATCAATAAAGCAAGCGTTTGATAAAATAGCAAAATGAAAGAGAAATATATCTTTGCAAATCATGTATATCCCGTGGAGTCCAAGGAACCTGTAAAAATAATCTATAAATAAGTGTGAAATATTTCCGCATTATTAAGGGCAAAAACGAGGATATTGAAATTATTTTAAAATATTTTAAATATTCTTATTGACATATTCGGTTTATACCGAATATTATTGGTATTATACGAATTACAGGAGATAAGAATATGACAAAGATGAATAAAAATTCAAAGGTGGGTCGCAGGAAATCAGATCCGGAGTTAAGTGAAGCGGAATGGGTAATTATGAAAGTGGTGTGGGAAAAAGAGCCGTGTGCTGCAGGTACTGTGCAGGAAGTCCTTCAGCAAAGTAAAAACTGGGCATATAGCACAGTTAAAGGTGCAATGGACAGAATGGCGGAAAAAGGCTTTTTGAAAATTAGCAAAATCCGTAACCTTCAACTATTCAGTTCAACATTAAGCCAGGAACAAGCTCAAAAAGGCGAGTTCAAAAAAATGCTTAAAAGAGCTTTTGACGATGCTCTAACTCCCATGATGCAGTTTTTGCTCGAAAGCGAAAACTTTTCTAAAAGCGACCTGAAGCAAATGAGGATGATGATAGAGAAAGCGGAAAAAAACAAAAAAGCAACAAAATAAAAATAATTTGAATAGGGAGATTAAATATGAGCGGTTTAATAATTGAGTTCATAAATAAGTTCGGCGTTTTCTTTTGTAATCATGGACTGAGAATGCTGATTCAATCGAGTATCCTGATTATCGCCCTGCTTGCAATTGACTTACTCATACGAAAACACGTAAAAGCAGTTTTAAGATATTCTATCTGGCTGCTTGTTTTTATAAAACTTATTACGCCCACTACTTTGAGCTTACCAACAAGTTTAGGTTACTGGCTCGGCGATTTATTTCCGGAAAAAGCGGCTAAAAAACAATTAGTAACACAGCCGCAGGAAGAGAATATCGCAGGATATATTATGTCACCACAGACATTACCCCAGATAGAAAACTATAAGCCTGTAACTAATGTACCCGCAGCATATACACCCGTTACAGAAACTCCTGTAATAACTCCTGCATCACCTACTATTAAAATCCAGGGTGTTCTTTTTCTGGGATGGATTGTTGGCGAATTGATTTTGTTTGCATTGCTTTTGCAAAGAACATTTTTTGTAAAAAGGATTATTGCGCAGAGTAAACCAGCTTCAAGTAAATTGCAGGATATACTTAACGAAAGTTGTCAGATAGTTGGAACCGGAAGTAAAATAGAATTAAATGTTTCACAAAGTCTCCAAAGCCCTGCCGCTTGCGGCCTGTTGAAACCTAAAATTATTTTTCCCAGTGCATTATTAAAATGCTTCTCATCAGAAAAACTGCGCACAACAATGCTCCATGAGCTTGCGCATATAAAAAGGAAAGACATTTGGATTAACTCGCTGCAAACGTTTCTGCAAATTTTCTATTTCTATAATCCCCTGCTTTGGATTGCCAATGTAATCGTGCGAAGGACTCGCGAGCAGGCGGTCGATGAAACAGTTCTTGTTTATCTTGGCGAAAAAGCTGATACATACAGCTCTACTCTGGTTGATATCGCGGAAATCGCATTCGCAAAACCGTCACTTGGCATGAATATGATAGGAGTTGTCGAATCAAAAAAAGCTTTAACTGGCAGAATAAGACACATTCTATCCCGACCCTTCCCGAAAAAAGTTAAACTCGGTATTTCGGGATTAGCGTTGATAATTATCACGGCTTTCGTGCTTATTCCTATGGCAAAAGCCGAAAGAACTAACTCCCTGAAAACATACACAGCTAACGAGCTTGTAGATAAAATTATAGCAAGCGAAAATACAATCCAGAATATGGAAGCTCATTGTAATATAAATGAATTACAGCCGGAAGGTGATAAATTGCTCTGGACATATGACTGGGGATATGAAAACTCTAAAGAATACCAAATTCAATATAATCTCAAGAATGACGATGCACCAGAAATAGAACAGGTACACACTTTTGACGGCAATGTTCAAATGGTTATGAATTATGATACAAATAGGAATAATTATGGTGTCATGATACAAAAATATAACGGCACTTTTCATGGTATGCCAACTCCGAAAATGCTTCTCGGATACTCACTTAATTACTTAGCACAGGAAAGCCTTGGAAATTTCATATCTAAAGCAAAAGAATTACGAGTACAAGAGGAAAGAGAAAACATAGACGGCCATTCATGTATAGTATTGGAAGCAATTGGGCTGCAACTTATTGATGACCATGAATACGAGACATGGCGTGACGTACGAATCTGGATTGATACAGAGAGAGATTTCAGGCCGCTGAAAATGGAAACGTATAAAAGCTATGGTGATAATAAACCATATGCAGGCAATAAACGCTGGAGTATCATAGAAGAACGTTTGGATAATATAGAACTCACGAAAATAGACGGCATATGGTTTCCTGTAAAAGGTGATAGAGAAGTTTTTTCAATTAAAGATTATCTGCCCCCCGAAGGAATGACAAGGAAAGAATTCCAGGAAGCTTATGCAGAATCAGGTCTTTCAGAAAAACAAATAAGAGAAAAGCTAACTCCTATACTGGAGCCAATGGTTGAAAAACGCAGAATTGAAATAACAGATATTAAAATAAATAAAGGTATTCCGGAGAAGAAATTTACTATCGAGTTATTGGATGGTTATACAGTTTATGATGAATTCCTTGATAAAAGTTATACAGTTGGTGAGCCTTCAGAAGAAGAAGTATTTATTTCTGACGATGAAGTACTCGCTGAAATACATGATTTATCTCCCGCTGAGCTTGTTAAACTTATTCATACAGAAAGACTTGGACAAAATAATAAAAAATGGATGGCTGTAATTTATCGCCTGGCGGAAATTGGTCCCTCTGCTCTTCCTGATATTGTTGAGGAACTTGAAAAAACAGATACACCAATAAAACAGAGCAAACTTGCTTTGGCACTGAGAACAATTGGCGATCCTAATGCTGTACCTTCTTTGTGTAATGCACTCGAGCGTTGTGTAAATTCAAGTGATTATGGATTTGGCGAAGTTCATAGCGACAGTAAAATTGAAATGTTTTACAGGCGTTACCAGGTAAAGCCGGAAGACAAAAGTCTGGGTCTTGGAAGACCTGTTCGTGAAATCACTATCGCTCTCGAAAGACTTACAGGTCACTCAGAAGGTCACGACCATTTTAATGCTTATGACGCCGAAGGCAATCAGCTTGGCAGCTACATTATAACACCGGAAATCGTGGACAGGCAAAAGGAACACCGGAAAAAGGTTGCGCAGCAATGGCGAACATGGTGGCAAGAAAATAAAGATTCAGTAGAACCTACCCCGGCACCAGCAGAAATTCCTGTTAATCCTGATACAAAACGTGCTCCCGGCGGCGTTCTTGCCGCTCCTGAAGGAGCGATGATAGGATTTGCCATAGTTCCTAATATTGGTGATTCATCGAAGCAGCCTAATATTTCTTATGAACAGAACCAGAAATATCTTAATGATATGGAAGAAGATGGACCTTACCTGGGAGCTTTGCGAGGTGACAGCTTCCAATGGGAAATGGCAATGCAAGGCTATTCACAATTTGATGGCCTTACGACGGGTACATACAAAAACAGAACGTTTGTCCTGACCGGTGCGAGAGCTAATTATGTGATGAGACCTGTCGTGGAAAATAAGCGTTTATGGTCACTTGAAGAAGTAGGACCTGCTATAGATGCGCAAGGTAAGCCAGCTGTATATATCCGTTTCGATGAAAAAGGCGCAGAGCTTTTTGCTGAATTTACCCAGGCAAATATTGGCAATCGAATGACAATTAGTATGGATTACTTTGGTATAGTCTCAATTCCATATATAATGTCTGCTTTAGGTAGTGAACTAATTATCACGGGAGATTTCACTGATGAGCAGGTTTCCGAAATGGTTGACAGGCTTCAAAAAGGCATGGTTGTCGAACAGGTGTCACCTGAACTTATACAGGCCGCTGAAGAAATCAAAAAAGATGAAATATTGAATATGAGTCCTGATGATTTTGTTAGAAATCTCTTAATAGTTGGCTTTGCAGGTGATGCGGAAAAACTCTCATGGTTCATGCCTGAAGAATCCGACCTGACAAATAATTTATCCGTCGATGATTTTACCCAAATAACCGCTGGAGACAAAGTTAAAGTTGTTGATGCGTATAGTGATGGTGATTACGCTTTAGTAATAACTTCAGAAATAAAAGCTAAAAACGAATCCGATACAGATGAAAATGGCCAGCTTGTATTCTTTCTTGAAAAACAGGAAGGAATCTGGCGAATTGACGAGATTGATATTACCAACCTGCGTAGTGCCCAGTGGTTCATCGACCATTTCAAGGAAAAACATCCTAATGCTAAAGCGAAAGAGTTCATCGAAAGCCTTAATCCAACAGACTTGAATCTTTCTGAAACAAGTATTAGCGAGCCAATATATTCAGGTTTTTTCTTCTTTAAAGGGAAATATATTGAATTGCCATATATTGTTAAACGGCAGGGAGTGGATATTTATATCAACGATGTTCTCGTAAATCAAGGCCCAAAAGATGAAGTATATGACTATTCAGTAGATGAAGATCCCGGAAATCCACCGCCAGGTATTTCTCCTTTTGATTCAGCGCCTGAAGGTACAGATCGGAGAGATAATTTTTATTTAAAGAAATCGAGGTATCTATATAGTCATTATGATAATGAGACCGCAAAGAAAATGATATTTGAAATGTATAAAAAGTGTACTGAACTCGAAAATGTTCGGTGGAACGGTTCAAATGCTATTACTGTTTTCGATAAGAAAAGAGAAAAAGAATTAATTATATTTCTTTCTAATAACTATACTATAGTAGATGTCAACCAACAAAAAAAGAAACTTATTGAAAGAATTGAAAAAACAAAAAGACAATATGAAAAACAATTACTAAATGATTCATTATCATTTGAATTTGATGGATTTTCATTAGAACCAAGACGTTCAGACGGTTTAGATGCAATTAAGATTTTGTTATCTGATGAAAATGATTCTGAAAAATTCACAAAGTTAGACCAAGTATTATACCACGGAATTCAAGAGCAACTGCCCTGGATTGTAACAAATTTTGAGTATTCACATCAACTGGAAGAGCGAATTCGTCTTATAGAGGCTGGTTACAGCAATGAAACCATAGCGGAAATGATAAAAAACAACAAGCTGCAATGACTCAACACATGGTAGCTCTACTTATTCTGCTTTAGTATTAAAATGCTTCGGGGATGATTTTACGTGCGGCGTTGCGAATATAACTTGTGATGTGTCGTTCAGAATTCATGCTCAATACTTTTCTTGCTACCTTGTTACAATCGGTAATAGTGACACTTCTGATAATCTGCTTAATTTCCGGTATCATCGGACTTGCCAGTGAAAAAGTTCTTACTCCCATTCCTAAAAGTAACATTATGTATTCCGGCTCAGAAGCGACTTCGCCGCAGATACTAAGGTCAATTTGCGCCTTGTGAGCATCTTGAATGACGGTTCGGATAAGTCTTAATACAGCCGGGTCCGCGGTCGAATATAAAGTTGAGACAAGCTCATTGCCCCTGTCAACAGCAAGCGTATATTGCGTAAGATCGTTTGTTCCTATACTGAAGAAAGAAACTTCTTTCGCCAGAGAAAACGCTGTCAACGCGGCCGATGGTGTTTCAATCATAATACCTACGGGTATTTTTTGATTGTACTCAATTTTTTCGTCACTGAGGTCTTCCATCACATCGTGCAGAATCATTTTCGCCTGCATTAATTCCTGCTGATTGGTAATCAGGGGGAACATTATTTTCACATTGCCAAGTACCGATGCGCGGAGAATCGCACGCAATTGTGTCTTGAACATCATAAGATTTTGCAGGCAGAAACGAATCGACCTTAATCCCAAAAACGGATTCGGCTCGCGCACAAAACGCTTGCTCTGGGTATATTTATCCGCACCAAGGTCCAGTGTACGTATTACCACAGGCTTGCTTTTCATCGCTTTAACTGTCTGGGAGTATGCATTGTAATGATCCTCCTCAGTTGGTTCTGTCGTTGTATTAAGATACAAAAATTCAGTTCTATACAAACCAATGCCGTCACCGCCCTTTTCAAGAACGGTCTGAGTCTCATTGGGAAACTCTATATTACCAAGCAAAGTAACTTTTGTTCCATCACGCGTTATAGCTGGCTTTTCTTTTAATGTGTTAAGTTTATATCCAAGTTCGGTAAATTCATCCTTATATTCATTGTATTCGGCGATGGTATTTTCATCAGGATTTACAATAACTATTCCGCGATTACCGTCAACGATAACAGTATCGCCTTCATTTACTACCGAGGTAAGGTCTTCGAGGGCAACAACAGCAGGAATTCCGAGGCTTCTTGCAACTATAGCGGCATGGCTGGTTCGGCCGCCTACGTCACTGGCTATACCTTTGACGAATTTTTTATCAAAACCGGCCGTCTGAATCGGACTTAACTCACGTGCTACAATAGTTACTTCTTCAGTTATATTACCGATTTCTTCTCGCTTTTTACCGAGAAGATGTTTCAGAACTCTTCTGGCGATATCAAAAATATCCGCGGCTCGCTCACTAATATATGCGTCTTTTTCATTGGCGAAATGCGAAGCGATTTCCCGGAAAGTATTGGATATAGCATATTCAGCTATTACAAGTTCGGAGCGAATCATATCGCTTATTTTCTTTTGAAGACTCCGGTCGTGCAAAAAACGATTATGAACAGCGAAGATATCTTTTATCTGGCTGCCCTTATTATCATACGATTCCTCAAGTTGGTTCAATTCTTCAATTGCGTCACTGAAAGCTTTTTTAACCCTGCGAATCTCACTTGTTCGCTGTGAAGGCTCTATTGCGCGGTAAGGGATTCTGTAATCCTCGGAATCAATAACCATAGATTTGGCAATTGATATACCAGGTGAAACAGCAATTCCCTTTTTAATTTCCATTATCCATCTTCCAGGTTTTACTTTCGGATTGCCCTGGCCATTCTATTATGGCAAAGATTCACCAAAATGTTCATTTTCGACAAGTTCCTGAAGAGCATTTATAGCTGCTTCTGCATCCGGACCTTCTGCTTTGATTTTGAGTTTTGTGCCACAGGTAGCGGCTAACATGCTCATTTGCATTATACTTTTACCATCAACAGATGTTTTACCATTAGTTACAATTATCTTACTATCATAACGATTCGAAATATCCACGAATTGCATAGCTGGGCGCATATGAAGACCTTCAGCATTTTTAATTTCAACTTCAGTTTCACATACAACCTTTTCCAACATTCATTCCTTTTGCACTCAGGGAAATTTCTCTAATATCATTTACTTCGAAATAACTGAAACAGAAATTCTCGAATCAATTAGTTTCTATAGCGACGGATCTTCATCAGCTTCAGTGAACAAATCTTTGATTTGTTCAGGAGTACGGCACTGCCTTAAGAATTTACGAAACTTTTCTACCTGTAAATGTTTGAAAATGTTTTCCATTGCCTGAAGATGCTTGTCTGGATCGTCCTGTGGGCTAACCATAATGATTATTGAATGTACTGGCATTTTATCAAGCGCAAAAAAGTCAATACCTTCCTCGCTTAATCCAATCGCAGCGACAATTTCATTGGCTGATTTATGCTTGACGTGAGGTATTGCGACACCTCTGCCCAAACCTGTACTGGCTTCATTTTCCCTTTTAACTATTGCCTTGATGATGCTTTTCGAGTTTTCCTTCTTAAGTTTCCCGCTTTTTTCCAGCGAAGAAACAAGCTCTTCAATAGCTTCATCCCTACTAGTAGACTGCAATTGCGCAATTGCCGCCTCAAAACAAATAAAATCCTTAAACTTCATGTTTTTTACTCTAACCTATATATTAAAAAAATCACCTTGACACAAAATACAATATTATAAGCCTATTGTATTAACTCAGTACTTTCAGTACCCTTGTCATTCGAATGCTTATTGTCTCTTTCTTTACCTTTTGCCTTTCTTAATTGCCCTTCAAGCTTATGTACAGCCATATCGATACATTGATAAGCATCCTGCCCGGTATCAGTACCAACAAAAACTTTGTGATGTTCGGCATGAGCAATAATTTCTACATTCATATTGCTGCCCTCACTGCCGTCAATTACCACTTCTACCTGGTTGATACTGTTATAATACCTTGGAAGCTTGGAAGTCTTTTTCTCTGCATGCTCTCTAATTGCATCCGTTATTTCAATATGTTTACCAGTAATTGTAAAAAGCAACATCATACTCCTTAAATAATATTCACCAAAACTTTAAACCTATTATATTATAAATTTAGTATTAACAAAACATTAGTTTTCTACACTTGTGTTTTTTGTACTCTCTTTTATATCTTCATTCATTTTTTTCGAGTCTAACGTCGGATTAATTACCCCGCCGCTTACTACAAATCGGAAAGCTTCCTCAATTGTTATATTTAGTTCAATTGTTAATGCCTTGGGAACAGTGATTACAAATCCCGTAAAAGGTGTCGGCGATGTAGGTATAAATATTGTCAGATATTCTTTACTTACATCACTAATTTTATTTACAACATTTGGCAGGCCGGAACCTGTTGCAAAACCAACTGACCATATACCTTTTCTCGGGTATTCTACTGCAACTACACGGGAAAAAAGCTTTTTTTTATCTTCCTGCTCGCTAAGGAAGAAATCCGTTATCTGTTTTATATATGGATACACGCTTTTTAGAATTGGCGTATTCATAATAAAGTTTTCAGCCATTCTCCAAAGTGTCTTGCCGACATAACTTGCCAGCAGTACTCCGACAACACAGACCGAAATTAATGCAATAATAAAACCTACTAATGAACCTGGTCCTTTAAGCCATGTTTCACCGAGTTTATTATATACTTTATTAATACGACCATCACGCTTGATAATATCAGTTTTGATGTATATATTTAATTCTTCTGGTCGTTCTTCCCAGCCTTTTTTCGGTTCACGTACTTCTTTAACATAAGTTCGAAGCTCATCGTCCGATATTTCAGTATCTTTATAAGTTGCTAAAGTTATGACATACACAATACCGCGATTTATATGCTGGCTTATGCTTTTATGTATAAAATTGTAGCCCCAGACGAATAACCAAATAGTGAGAATACTTGGCAACAGCACCGCCAATCCGTGCAAGAAATATCCTTTAAAGCGTTTTGCAACACTCATAGCTTTTTTACCAAGTTCTTTATTTCCATATAGTTACGAATCAATTACCTGCTGAAATCACCTATGTTTCAGTGTAGTATTCTCAATTTCAATAGCTTAAGCGATAGGTTCCTGATAGTCAATAGAAAAGTCTTTTGGTAAATGCGCTCCGACTAAATGTATTACCGCACCGGGTAAAGATGAGAGCAGCCAGATAAATCTCTGACTTAGCGCTAAAGCTAGCGCTGCATCCTTATTTACACCCGCATAAGTAGTGAATAATATAATAAGCATACCTTCTACAACTACAGCTCCGCCTATACTAACTGGAATTGCTCCCAACACCCAGGTCAAAGTAAAGAAAACATAGTAATATTTAATATTAGCTTCAATACCGAGGCTCAAACCTATGAACCAAAAACCTGTGATAGTCATAAGCTGTATGAATATAGTCAATCCAAATGCAGAAAAAAGTATCAAAGGCTTTTTACAATAAAGTATGATGGCTGTTTTTAATTTAATGATGGCTTCTAAAACTCGTTTACTTATCTTAAAAAAGGCGTTTTTCAGCTTAATTCTGCTTTTTTTGTATAACATCAGCCCGGCAATAACAAGCATTATGATTCCTGCCAACCCAATAATAAGCATCCTGTGCCGGTAAATTGAGTCAAAAAGGCCGGAATCCTCACGAGAGCTAATACCCAGGCTCTTGCCTTGTAAAAAAACTAAGTAGAAAAAGACGGCTATTACAAACGTACTGAACAGCCCTACTATTCTATCTACAAATACACTTAAAGCCGCTTCAAATTTCTTGTCTGTGTGTTTGGTTACATACCAGGCCCGGATAAGGTCACCACCAACAGAACCCGGCATACAATTATTATAAAACAATCCTAAAAAATGAAGACGAACCGCAGATAAAAAGGGAATGGATATCATTTGTGACTTTAGTAAAAGCCGCCAGCGGAATGCTATGAGAATCTGGGCAATTATAAATATGATTAGGGAGAATATAAAAGCCAGAGGACCTATCTGTGTGAGCTTCCGCCATCTTTGCTCCTGGCTTGCCCATATTATCGCCAGAACGACTCCAACGATAACAAAGCTGATTCGAAACAGTATAAAAAGATAATTAGTTCTTTTTTTTGTATCAGTCATTCAAGTATTTTTCCTTAAATTAGGACTTGTTTTTGCAGATAATATCGGCTAAAAATACTTCTGGCAAGTACTTAAATAACATTTTAGGAGAATAGACAAGTGGCTGCAGACAAAATAATTGAAGAAGGATTGGAATTTACACCTAAATTTGACAGCAACGGCCTTATCACGGCTATTGCACAGGATAGCACAACGAACCAGGTATTAATGGTCGCATACATGAATCAGGAAGCTCTGGACATGACAATACAAACAGGATTCGCGACATATTACAGCAGGTCCCGCAAGGAACTCTGGAAAAAAGGCGTACAAAGCGGCCACGTACAGAAGGTCCAGCAAATACTCGTCGATTGTGACCAGGATTGCCTGATTCTAAAAGTTACCGTAGATCAGGGCCAGTGCCATGTCGGTTACAACTCATGCTTCTACCGAGCCGTAAATGAGAACCACCCGGAAAATCTCGTTTTCATAGCACAAAAAACCTACGACCCAAACGAGGCTTATAAAAAATAACTTCAGCGTTATAAAATTGTCGCATAGTTAGATTATAAAAGAATCAATTTAACATAATTTAGAAATATTTATGAAAAAATCAATTATTGCAGCTTTGGTTTGCCTTAATGTTATGACAATTGCACGGGCATATAGATATGCACTCGCATACAAAATTGGTGGCAAGGTATTTCTAACTGGTATTCCTCTTTCTGCATTATTATTTTTTTGTGTAATTATTGAGTAAAAGTTGTTACCGGCAAGAGTACGAAAATTGTCAGGTCCCAGACTGCGTGTGATATAACTACCGGCCAGATTGATTTATAGCGATTGAATATATAACCCCAAAATAATCCGCATATTCCAGCCGTTAAAATAAGCATGAAATTAAACGACCAGATGTGACCAATTGCATAAAAAAAGGCCGCAAGTAAATACCCTTCAAAATCTCCGTATCGTTTGCTGAATCTATTCTGAATAAATCCACGCCAGAAAAACTCTTCGCACGGGCCAATAATGAAAAATATAAGAAAGCCTATCATAACCAATGGAGCTTTTTGTCTGATAGTATAAATATCGTTTACTCCCCTTTCGGCAAAACCAAACAGCTTTACGGCAAATCCGCCGGATAGAAAAAAGAGATAAAGAACCACCGCAGAACCTAAACCGATAAAGATATATTTCGACCTGAATTCAAAAAGCTGCTTATCGCTGCGGCCGGCAATTATTGAACACATACCGAGAAAAAATGTAGCTATTGACATTCCAATCCAAAATGGAACGTGACTTTGCGTCCATGGAGAGAATATGAGGAACCAGAAAGAAAACGCGGCCGCAAGCAGTACCCAAAGAATTTTCATATTATATTACCATACCGATAACGATAGATATTATCAGCAATATTCCGAAAATTAAATGAAGCTGAGCACTCTTTACATCTAAATCCGCTATCGAAGCAGGACTGTCTGGATTGCTCTGAGAGACAATCCTGATATTTTTTAATGCAAGCGGCAATGTAACAAAAATCAAAAGAGACCACAAAGAAAGCAACGGTGTAAAAGCCATTATCGCTGCTGATGCAAAAGCCATCGCTATTAACAAATAATATTCCCATTTCGCCCTTCTGTGCCCTAATAGGTTGGCTACTGTTTTGACTCCAGCGTTAATGTCATGTTTAATGTCACGAATATTGTTTCCTACAAGAATCAAAGTAACTAATAATCCAGGTGGTATCGCTAATAAAACAGGCTTTATACTGAAACTTTCTGCAAGAACATAATATGTCCCCAATACAGTAAGCGGCCCGAACATTAAAAAAACTGCAAAATCACCAAGCGCAAAATACTTGTAGCTTAGCCCAAAACTGTAAAACACACCCGCAAATAATCCCGCACAACCAATTATGAGTATAGGAAGGCCACGAAGGTATATAAGAACCAGCCCGAGCAGTATTGCAATGCCAAAAATCACTACCGCTTCTATAAGAACTTCTTTTGGCGTTAGAAGTCTTTCCGAAATAACCTTGCTTGAACCGAACGAATAATCGGTATCGATACCTTTTTTATAGTCGAAGTAGTCGCTAAGTACATTTGTCCCTGCATGTAAAAGCAGCGTATTTACAAGGACAAGTAAAAACATCGGAAGCGAAAACGTGTTCTTATCCTGAAAAGCAAGCAACGCTCCAAGTGCCACCGAAATAATAACGGCAGTAAAAGAAAATGCTCTTATTGCCTGAAAATAGCTTTTTAATTTTGTCATAACAAAGACATTTTATGAAAAGCTGATGTAAAATCAAAATTATTTTGTTTTTTGCGCACATTTTAAGCCGGAAATTACACTATAATACAGTTGTTATTAATAACAAATTCGTACGAGTTAATGGAAAAATAGTGGATTCGAATTCGGAAAGACATATTGTTGAAGCTGCCCAAAAAGGCTGTATTGAAAGTTTCGGAACTTTGTATGAGCGTTATTACAGTTCAATTGCAGCTCTGGCGTTTTCTATTCTTGGCGATAGACAACTTGCCGAGGATGCGGCCCAGGAAACTTTCGCAATAGCCTGTGACAAAATCGGGAGTTTGAAAAGTAAAGAAAAACTCGCTTCTTGGCTGGCTGGAATTTGCAGGAATGTATCCAGGCAAATGCTCAGAACCAGTAAAATAAAACTGGCTGCTGTAGTAAATACAATCGCGGCAACTCATCCGCCGAAGTCGGATGGGGATGGAAAATCGCAAACTGTTATAAGACAGGCACTCAAAAATCTTAAAGAATCAGAAAGAGAATTAATTGTCATGCGATATTTTGACAATCTGCCATATGAAAGGATTGCTTCTGTTCTTGATATTTCCGAACAGGCGGTTCACGGCAGACTAATTCGGACAAAACGAAAAATAGCAAAATATTTAAAACGTAACGGCTTAACGGGAGATGATTATGAATAATCCTGAAAACAATAAATGGCTCGATAAAGAATTGAGCAGCATAATCGGTTCAGAAAAAATAAAACCTGACTTCAAGCAATGGAAACAAAATCACCCCTGCGCTGTAGAAATATTAACATCAAGGTTGGTTGATACTTCTGTATCCAAACACCCGCTTAATATAAGGAATATAATCATGAAAAATCCAATTATAAAATTAGCCGCAGCGGCAACAATTATTATCGCGGTATCTCTGGTTCTCTGTTTAACCGGCGGGCCTGTTATCACAAGCATCGCCTGGGGTAATGTCGCTGAGAAAATCAGGAACATCGATACATATTCATTTAGAGTAAGAACAATAGAAACCACCGGCCCAAGAAAAGAAGGTTTTGAATTCGTTGATGAAAGTGAAACTATAGTGTACTTTTCCGAGCGATATGGGGAGCGAACAGAAAGTTATATGGATGGTAATATGTACATCCAAACTTTTATAAATCTTGAAAAAAACGAATTTACAGGTGTTATACTGTTTGGAAAGGAGTATGAAAATAGCACACTTAGTACAGATCAAATTCAAAGATTACATGAAAGTCACCCTAAAAGGATTGTCCTTCGAGTTTTGCAGGGTGATTATTTTGAACTCGGCAGGAACATAATCAACGGCACAGAAATTCAGGGAGTTCAAATCAATGACTCAACTGTATTTAATAAATCACCAATGCCTATAAGCGATTTTACAGCAAGCCTTTGGATAGATACTAAAACAGAACTGCCTGTATGGGTGGAAATCAGTTATACTGAAGAAGGTTCAAGCATGCAGACAACACTTATTATGGATGAGTTTCAATGGAACATAGAACTTTTGGCAAATGATTTTGAACCGAATATTCCAGATGATTATGTACTTGCAGAATATCAAGCATCTCAAAGTGAGCAGCAACAGAAGACTCTTGCCTCTGAAGAACTTTTAAGTACCAAAGTGGAGTTGCCTGACTTGAGCAACCTAATGTTACTCGACCTTGAAGATATTACTCCGGAAACTATAACTCCGCTTGTAGGCCATCTCGAGGTGTGGAAAGCACAATATAATATAATGAGCACGTGGCCCGACTACTTTGATGTGATGCCTCAATTATATGAAGAACTCCGTGTCAAGTTAGACATAGATAACCTTACGAGCGAACAACTCATGGCAACTGCTGTAGCTTTGCGCGAAAAGTTCTGGGACAAAGGCGGACGCCTCTCAGAAACATCATACCCGTATGGATACGCAACCCAAATCCTGCTGGAAATGGCAAACAAACAAAATCCCGAAAATCTTACCATTACAGATGAGTTGGTAGAAACAATTCAAACTGTCGAACCTTCCCACATTTTTAATCCGAATACAGATGAGAAAACTGCTAACACAGAGCTTCGTTTCAAACTGAAACAAATCAGGGCCGAGCAATTCGAACAGATAAAGCAGGAGGTTCACACATGGCGAGAACCTGCATGGGAAGATTTTGTCCGAGTTAATGATCTGGCGATTCTCTGCGGATTTACCAAAGATTTCGAACAAGGTCTGGAAGTTATTACCTGGCTGCTTGAACATGCTGATACCGGCGGATGGACAGCTTACCTGCAGCCTCTTGGAGATATGCAAAATCACTTTCTTAAAAATGAGAAGTTTAATTATAATATTCTAACTTCCACAGAAATTGAATATCCCGAAGAATACAGGTACACCGGCCTGCCTTCCTTCAAAGGGCCAAGGAAAAGAAATGTAAAACCTCTTCATATTTTAGATCCAAATCCAATTTGGCGAGGTGACTAATACAGTTCATCAAATACCTAAGATAAGCCGGGCTGGATTAGCTCGGCTTTTTTATGCGCTTACTTCCAATACAAAGTATATAATAATATAAATATTTTTTATACTAAAATAGCGTGTTCAATCGTGTTATTAATGTTGGATGAACGTTCTTAAAACAAACAGAGAGTTGATATATGATAGAAGATGAACTGCTAAAATGGCGATTCAAACTCGGCAGCAAAGATGCTTTGCAGCGCATCTATGAAAAATATCTCAACTATATGCTAACGTTAGCTATGGCTCTTTTACATAACCAGGATGAAGCCGAAGATGTTGTACATGATGTATTTGTCAGTTTTGCTGAATCTGCGGCAGAATTCAGGTTGATGGGAAATCTCAAAAGCTACCTTACAATATGTGTTCTCAATCGCGCACGAGATAAAATCAGGTCAGGTGTAAGAGTATATGCTTATTCCAAAAAGCCTGAATCAGAAAGCCTGGATTTTGTTACACCAGAGAATACTATTATATCTACAGAAGAAGCGAAACGGCTAAATCATGCTATAGCTCAGATTCCGGAACAGCAGCGCGAAGTAATCGTGCTTCACTTAAAAGGTCAAATGAAGTTCAGGGAAATCGCCAAACTTCTGGGAGTATCAGTTAATACAATTCAGGGTAGATACCGGTACGGCCTGGAAAAATTAAGGTCTTTACTAAACGGTGAGGCTTAAAATGAAATCTAAAAAAGAAATAGAAAATAAAATAAAAAATGATTTGGATTTTGCCGCTGGTGAAAATTTACACAATAGAATCTTAAATGACATCTTAGATACGCATCAGAAATCCAAACAAAAATATTTGCCTGAAAACGGATTAAATATTTGGAGAATAATTATGAAAAACAAATCAACAAAATTGGCTTCAGCGGCAATGATATTTTTTGCTCTGGGATTTTCAATTTCAATATTCAATTGGCTCACGGCTCCTGCATGGGCATTCGGACAAACTATCAAAGCTATCAAAGACATGAATAATGTAGTAATACGCGGCACGATTAATAGCGATTCTGAATCGATTCCCTTCACATTCTGGGTAAGATTTTCAGATGACGCCCATAAAACCTTTGATACATGCTTTGATTGCGAAGAAGAAAAAGTAGTAACTAACGGGTATAAAGCATGGGTATTAAAAAAGAAAGAAAATAGAGTTAATACTTTCGATGATGTAAGAACATGTGATGGAATGATGCGTGACATGGGATTATGGTACAAATTGTCAGAGCAATATCCATGGATTGGCGGGCAGATATTATCATCAATTAAACATTTAGCCGATAACTGGAACGAAACATATGAAATAGACGAACAAACCGGACGAGAAAGCGTTTTTGTAACATGCCGCTTCGAAAAACTTTCTATTTCTTTATGGTTTGTTTGCGATATTGAAACCAAGCTTATAACCGAAGGTAAATTCTGGAATTGGCGACAGACTGACACTCAGAAAATCCCGAAATATCATGCAACAAGCTTTACCTACAACGAGAAAATTGATGATGAAATATTTGAGTTTCAAATTCCGGAAGGTGCACTTATAAATGGCCAAAATGAAGCAGACATTCTGTTCAGTAAAGCAGAGAAATTATTCCATGAAGAAAAGAAATACACAGAAGCTTTCGAATTGTATAAACATATATATGAGACATACCCTGATTTGAATAATGGTCAATATGCCGCTAATGCTTTATCTATGATTGGAATATGTTACGACCGTTTCAATCAGCCGGAAAAAGGTATTGAAACCTTTCTTAAACTGATTGAAGAGTATGAACCATGGGCAACTACTTATTTTTATCTTGGTTGTGCATACCTGGATAATGGAAAAAAAGAAAAAGCTCTTGAAGCTTTCGAGAATTGCTTGAAAGTTGGTGAAGACACTCGCGATGCTGATAAATTCCCATTAAAAAATGCCCGAGAAGCAATTGAAAAACTTAAAGCAGAGAATTAATTCTATAATGATATAGTTTTAATAGCCGGACCGAAATGTTCGGCTTTTTTTATGCGCTTTGCAAAAAAGTTCATAAAATTAATATTACTTTATGTAAAAACACATATCTCATACGTTATTATATATAGACGACTCGTTAACTTGATAATTATTAGGTTGGGAAAGAATGCTCCAGGACAAGCTGCTTGTGATAAAATGCAAATACGGGAACAAGGACGCGATGTGCCAGATTTACGGTAGGTACAAGGATTTTCTGCTCACTCTGGCCAAAGGCCTTGTCGGCGAGCAGGAATTGGCCGAGGATATTGTGCATGATGTATTTGTGAATTTTGCTCTCTCAATTAAAAAGTTCAAACTTACAGGCAGCTTGAAAGGATATCTGGCAACTTGCGTGAGTAACCTTGCAAGGGATAGAATTCGCTCACGAACAAGGCAAGCGGTTATTCTCGAATCTGTAAACGAAAGTAACTGGGAATCAAGCAATCCGCTTCAAAGTCTTGCAGAATCAGAAAAAATAAACAGGCTTCGTGAAGCTCTTGAGCAGATTCCTTATGAGCAAAGGGAAGTAATTCTCCTGCATATAAAAGCCGGCATGAAATTCAGAGAAATCGCAGAATCACAAAACCAGCCGCTAAGTACGATTCATGGCAGATATCGTTATGGAATAGACAAACTGCGGTCATTAATGAATAGTGAGGTGACAAAATGAGACCGACAGATGATATAAAAAATCTGATAAAAAAAATGGAAGATAAAACCAGCGAGCAAATGGACAAAAGAATTATTGATGATGTCCTGCAAACGCTGGAAAATTCTAAAACAACTACTCCAATAGGGAGATTTATTATGAAAAATCCAATTATAAAATTCACATCCGCTGCGGTGATTGTTCTCGCCATAGTTGGCATATTGCAAATAGGAAATAACTCATCGAATAATGCTTACGCTCAAACAGTAGAGAAACTCAGAAATTCTCGAACACTAACCTACACATGGCACACTGATAAAGGGGATTATATAGTATATTATAAGGAACCTTATTATATGCGAAGAGAGCAGGCCAATGGTGGCATCGCAATTGAGGACTATAAAATTGGAAAACGATTATATCTTGATACCAACATAAAACAATATTTAGTAATGGATTTCGAAAGGAAAGATCAGGTTAAACAGTTTGAAGAAATAGATATGTTAAAAGAATTACCAAATAAAGCTGAGAAATATCTCGGAGTAGAAGAAAAAGATGGCCGTTTACTTGAAGGATACCTTGGCAGAGATAAAAGTGGGATATTTACTTTTATATTTAAAGTCTGGCTGGATAAACAAACTAAAGAACTTGTCTCAATAGAAATTGAATCTACTCTTAATCCAGAAGATCGCAGAGTTATGACAGATATTAATTTTGATATAGAGCTTGATGACTCTCTTTTTAATACAGTCCCTCCGGCGGATTATTCTCCATATGTACGTCCTGAATATACACCAGAAGAATTGAGGGAATTAAATACAAGGAGTAGAGGCGTTGGCGGTTTACGTTAAGATATTATCAATGTTCGGTACTTCTTAAAATAAGCATTGTTATACAACCTATTAAGCCGGGCTGCTATGTCCGGCTTTTTTTATGCGCAAAAATGCAATATTTTTCAGATAATATGCTTCTTACAAAAATTTATTTGAGTAAAAGAGCATATTCGGGTGTTATATATGTGAAGATTGATCAATCACCATATGGAAAGGTGCTAATTAGTGCTGGAAGACAGGCTTTTAGTGTGGAAGTTGAAGCACGGCAATAAGGATTCCTTCTGCCGGATATACGAAAAGTACAGAGATGATCTGTTCAGGCTCGCGGTCTCTTTACTCAATGAGACCAGTGCCGCAGAAGATGTTGTGCATGATGTTTTCTTATCATTTATTCGTAATGCTGAAAGTTTCACTTTGACTGGTTCGCTCAAAGGATATCTTGCTACATGTGTTGCGAATCGGGCAAGAAATATCAAGCGCAGGAAAAAGAACACCCAGAATATTCAAGTAGAGAATATTGAGCCAGTGACAGAAGAATCAGATTCCCCGGCTCACTGGATTATATGCGGCGAGGATTTGAAGCTTTTAGCAAATGCGATGACTCAATTGCCTGATAACCAGAAAGAAGCAGTAACTTTACATCTTCAAAGTGGAATGAAATTCAGGGAGATCGCCAAATTTCATGACGTTCCAATTAAAACTGTCCAGAGCCGGTATCGTATCGGGCTGGAAAAGTTAAGATCATTGTTAAATAGTCAGGTAGAAAAATGACTTCTATAAAAAAATTAAAACAGTTTATAAAAAACGCGTCTGTGAAATCCGATTCTGAAATGAACCAGAAGGTTCTATCGGAATTACTCGAGGAAATTCCAGATAAAGCGAATAAGCGGAGAGAAATTATGAAACCCAGAATACCAAGACTCGCCATCGCGGCGGTAATTATATTTGCATTTGCGATGTTTACAATGTTAATTTTAAATAGCCAGAACGATCAAAAAATCGAAATTCCTGCCGAACTGGCCGCTATGAGCGCCGAAGAATTGGTCAATTTAAATTACCATCCGGAAGATTCAAATTTCAGCTCAGAGGTTATCAAAGCAGCATTGCAGCAAGCTTTGGAGAAATTAAGCCCGGAACAGGTTCTGGCAATAGCAAGTAATTTGTCCTCAGGAAATGGTTCTGGAATGAGAATGGCAGCTGAAAGGATGGCGCCACCTATTTATCCGATGGCTGACATGGTAAGGTCATATACACCTTTTCCCCAGGTTGTTGAAAGTACGGATATATTTGTTAAGGCCCGTTTATTAGACACAAAAATCAACGTTGAAGATATAATACAGGCTCTTCTTGATGCGCAAGTATGGATAGAGGATTTCTCCAGCAAATATAGAGTAACGATGCAATTGGAAGTTCTTGATTCTCTCCCTGAAGGAGCTTTGAAAAAGGGCCAGAAACTGGATGTTCCGACCGTAATAAATGAAGAAACACTTAATGGGTTGAAGAATGGGGCTGAATACTTTATTTCAATGATGCAAACTGATGAAGGTCCGAGATTTCTATATCCTTTTGCGGGATTTTTTAATATCTCCGAATTTGAAACTACAGATCCGAAAGTTCTTTGGACATTCTTCTCAGATGCTCTGGATATATTACTATTGGGAAATCAACCTGCGCAGGAAGTAATCGAATATTGGAATGCCTTATTAGATACTGATTATTATGGGCTTGCTATTGAATATAAGAAATTTCTACCTGATGAAAATTTATCGACTACTTCAATTCTTGATGCAATCGAAAACAAACATAACGATATTTTAGAACAGATACAGCCTGATTTCGATTATTATAAACTGCGCGATACACGAAGAAACTTTACTCAGTTAGAACCGTTAATAAAACAGCTTTTACTCGCTAAAAATAAAGATGCAAACGAAAGGCTGATTTCGATTTTATCCAGAGAAGATTCTTTTCTTGAGCTTATGAATAATTTGCCGGATGATTTACTGCCGCCAGGGCTGGTAATGGATGCAATCGAGCGGAAATATCAGTACACTTTATCTGTAGTAGAAGCAACACCTGATTATAATATCCGAAGAAGTCCTATCGGCAATGATTTGATGGGATTGGCTTTTAAGGCTTCAGATATAATGATTAAAGCTCACGATAAAGATTCCATCGCAAGGATGATTTCGTTGCTCGAACAGGATATGCAATTGAACAGAATGGGCCACTTTTTCAGAAGCATTAACTATCATAACAAGGATTTTGTAAAAATGCTGGTTCTTTTATCGATGGCTCTGGATAGCAATAATCCAAGCAAGCGAATGTTGGAAATATACGAAAAATACAAAGATACCCCAATAGTTATTGAATCCTACACTAATGTTGTTGGAAGATTTAGGCCAACTCCCCCTAAGGCCCAGATAGATTATGCTTGTGGTCTTATAACTGAGATCGTTGAGCAAGCTGCTACAATTGCCACCGACGAAGTTTACGCGATGCTATACCAGATACTTCAGAATCCTTCTACGTATAATCTCTATGATGTCGAAACTATTTCACGAAACTGGAGAGTTGTGGGGACAAGAGAGTCTAATTTTCCAGCCATGCGAATCTGGCAAATTCTTGGTGAAAGTGGAAGTTATGATATACAGTCTTATCTTATAGACTTTCTATCTGATTCGGATTTGTCTAAAATCGGGACTACTCTTCCACCTGACTTAGAAAATCCTGAACAAGCACAATTCGGATTCGAGAGGGCTGCATTTGAAACACTTCAACAATTGCCTGCTGCCGGCCAACCTACTCATAAAGATATTGTAAACCTGCTGATATTGATCTACCAGCGGCATAAAGATAACCAGGAATGCATAAAGTTTACCGCTGACACTTTGGAAAAGATTCTTCAGCCTAATGATACCGAATGTATTCCGGTCCTACAGGAATTGCTTTTAGCTGATGATAATATAAGCAAAAGAATTTTGAATTTGATAGCGAATAAAATGCCGGATCCAGTTTTTATTGATGAATTAATTCCCGCTTATGAAAAAAGCTCCGATATAAAATTGCTTAACGTTCTTGCTGACTTCGGCGATAAAGAAAAAGCTATCACAATGGCTTTGGCACAGGATACATTCAGTATCGATTTATTAGATTTCTTATTTGAGAACGGCAATGAAGAAAAAGCAAAAGATATGGCACTGGATCAGCTTGATAAAGCTATCAGTGACGATTCAGCAGACAACTTTCGAAGTAACATAAATCAAATAAGTCAAATAATAACATTTTTAGGAAGAACAGGTGATACAAGCCTTGCGAAGATCATAGAACATTATACTGATAATGATGCGATTAAAGAACTGCATGATAGACATCCCTATTATATATTAAATGCAGATAGTATTTATAAACTTCAGGAAAAAGCCATCGTTGCCCTGACACATCTATTAGGCAAAGATGCGATCGGCCCTTTACGTAAGGTTTATAAAAACACTAAGGAGATACGCGCCCGGTCAATCTCTACTTTATGCCTTTATTATCTTGGCGATAATACCGGCCAGGAATTGATTGATGCATACGTTAAAGGTTCTTACAAGCAAATTCCAGAATACGCAATCAGAAACGGGTATGATTATTCTGATGGACAATTATTTCAGGCACATATTATTTCCTCACTTCGCTCTGAAAAAACAGATGCCCTGATACTTGAAAAACTGCAAAACTATGTAGATTTTTGGGATTGTCATAGCATGTTATCTTCTCAGATAAACCGGGATTTCTTTGAAGAATATAAAAAACAAATCCTGCCGATCCTGGTAAATCAATTGAATAATCGAAACAAAGATACTTGTTCAAATGCTCATGGTATATTAAAAGAAGCCACAGGTCAGGACTTTGGCTTTGATCCCGAAAAATATCACGGCTACCAGGATGACATTATCCAGCAATGGAGAGACTATATCGAGCGTGAATATTAAACTGAACAACTTATTTTACAAACAGACTTTGTTCACTTAACAGATAACAAAATATGAAGAAATCTAAAGCCGGACTTTATTGGTCCGGTTTTTTTTATGCGCTTTTGGGGAAATTCAGTTTCATATAAATTTTTTACTCAAAATAAAGATTTTGTTATACTAATACTTACGGCGTAGGTGTGTTATAATTAAAGAAAGAATCTTTCTGAGAGTTGACGCGTTAAATGGTAGAAGAAAAACTGCTTATCTTGAAATTCAAACTCGGCGATACCGATGCGCTGCGCAGAATCTACGAGAAGTATAAAAATGATTTGCTGAAACTGGCAATCGCCCTTCTCAATGATGTCAATATCGCAGAAGATGTTGTTGAAGAAGTATTTACAGCATTCGCTCAGTCAGCAGCAACTATCAGGATACATGGAAACCTGAAAAGCTATTTGACAATTTGTGTTGCAAATCGCATAAGAAATACAAAACGAGACAGGCAAAGGCATCAGGCTTGTGATATTACTGAATCAGAGGGTCTTGTGTGCCAATCCAGACGGCCTGAGCAATGGGCCATGATTAACGAGGAAATGGAATTACTGAGCCAGGCACTGGTACAAATTCCTTATGAGCAGAGAGAAGTACTTTCTCTTTATATGCAAGGTGATATTACTTTCAAACAAATAGCAAAAATCCAGAATGCGTCAATCAATACTGTACAGGGCCGCTACCGGTACGGCCTGAATAAATTGCGTTCTTTATTGAACGGTGAGATGAAAAAATGAAATCAGAAAACAACATTAAGAAATTTTTTGGTAAAGCCTCGGTAGATACTAATCCTGCAAAGGACAAAAAAGTACTCAACAAAATAATAGCGGCTCAAACCAAAACAAGTATATGGAGATTAATCATGGAAAGTCCGGTTACCAAATTAGCCGCTGCGGCGGTATTTATTGCAGGAGTTTTTATTTTATTCGTATATTCCTCAAATGGTCGCGATTCACTGCAAAAAAACGAATCTTATGTAGTCACACCAAATCATAATAACGAGCAATTACCAATAGCAAACAACATACTTGAAGAAGATTTATTATTAGCCAATGAGCTTTATGAAAAAAATGATATTTCAGGTCTCTCTGAACTACTTAATAATGAATTCAAGAAAGTCCGATTCCAGGCCGCTGAATTCCTCGGCCAAATCGGAGATGAAACTGTAATAACTCAATTACAAATGCTGGCCGACAAATGGGATGATTTGGAAGAAGAAAACGTATTCAAAAACGCTATTTTGAATATCAACAACCGTATTGATGAATCGAAGACAAACAATGAAACACTAACAGCAACTGATATTCTAAATGAAACATCTAACAATACTATCGAAAACAACACGCCCGAACAAGAAATCGATTTAAATCGTCTTTTATCTTCGAGAATTCCATATATATTTGATGATCAGGACGATGAAGAATCACGAGAACCGGAAAATATTCTGTTCGGAACAGTTCTTGATGAGCGAGGTAATCCGGTATCTGGTGCGCAGGTTTTTGCGAGTTACGCCGAATCCGGTATAACAAATTCCGAAGGCAATTTTGAATTGCAGGTTCCACGAACAGATGGCGGCGGCTCGATAGGTCCAGCGGATTTCCCAATATATGTCTGGGCATTTAAGAAGGATGATCCATATAAAGTCGCATGGACTCTAATAAGAGACACTGAATTAGAACATGGACAACAAATTGAACAAACACATCAGGGAGTCGAATTTACAATAGTTGACGAAGAAGAGTTATTAGAAAAAATACCAGGAATTCCGGGAGAGCTTTCTTACAATAAAAACCATAATCGTATTGTCAAAGATATTGTCCTTATAATGGGTCCATCCGGTATTATTACAGGTCAGATAAGAAATTCCAATGGACAACCGGCAGCAGGTGCTATAGTTCAAGCTGAGGAGTTTTACATGAAGCTTGGAGAAAATAAACTTTTTATTAACGGTTTTGATCCGGATTGGAAACCTTGCCCAGAATGCGTGGCAGATGATCAGGGCTATTATACCTTAACTAATATTCCGGATTGCTGGAGCGAAGCACATCTAACTCTTAAAGAGGCACAAGGTTATACTAAAACTTACCAGATGGTAACAAATAACGGCGAAAGTACTACATGGAATATCCAGCTCAGTGAAATTGATTTAAACCTTCAGCGTGAGTTTTTTCCTGAACAAATAACTGAATACGAAGAGAAAGAAAATGAACATTTTGCAAATGTAATCGCTGATGGATACCCTCTTAGAGGAATGAAAAATTCAATTTCAGAAGTTGTCCCGAATTATCTTCAGAAAAATCTTATCTTATACTACTCCTTTTACGATTGTATGATTCTTAATAAGCCAGAAGTCGTAACAGATATGTCTGGCAATAAACATGACGGCCAGGAAAAAGAATTGAAATACGAATGGGACGATATATTAAACGGAACACCATTATTTGATGGATCGAATGATTATATAAGTGTCCCTGGTATTAAACTGGAAGCGTTTACTTTCTCTGCATGGGTAAAACCTACAACCGAAGGTTTGAATAATCGAAGGATATTTTTGCTTGATAACGGACAAAGATTTTTCGCACTTCAGGGCAATAGCCCGGACGGCGTCGGATTCTGTGTCGATAAAGGTGAAGAATTGAACGAGGAAGACTGGAGACTCAACAAAGATTTCTGGACACATATTACAGTCACATTCGATGGCCATGTTTCCAAAATTTATAAGAACGGCCTACTCACAGAACAGGGAAATCTCAATGCGAACGCTATTACAGGGACACTATATATCGGTGGAAACGAAAGCTATAACGGAGGTTTCTGGAAAGGAAATATTGATGAAATCGGACTATTTAACCGAGTATTAACCGACGAAGAAGTACAGCAGCTATTCCTTTTAACAGGGACGTACATTGAACAATAACTAAAACAATGTTTTGAATTTCCAAGCCGGGCTTAACCTGCTCGGCTTTTTTATGCGCTTTTTGAAAAATGTGGGTTTATATAATTATTTTACTCAAAAATTAGGATTTTGCTATACTAAATTGTTTTTAAGCATTCGGCTAAGATTTTTATTGGGTGTATTACAGTGCTTTTGGAAATATGCTCGATTTGCATCTGGCACGCGGCACATTCGGTAAGTACGTTCTTTATTGGAGAATCTTCGAGAGCTTTTTTCAGACCTGAAGATATATCCGAAGAAAGCTCGTAATTCTTTTTCTGCATACCATATGTACCGGCTAAGCCGCAGCAGCCTGCATTGACATCCGTGACTTTTATGCCGCAAAGTTCTTTAAGCAATTTAATACTTGCCCCTTTCTCTCCGGCTGCAAGTAAATGGCAAGGAAGATGGTATAGATACTCGTCGCTCGTCGCTTGTTTCTCGTTATTCGGTTTTAATTTTTTCTCGTTCAGAAGATTTAATAAATATGTCATCAACTCGAAAGTGTTTTCTTTGATAAGAGTTACTTCTTCTCCTGGAACATAATGGCGAAGTTCCTGTTTTAAACAAAGAGCGGCACTTGGTTCCGAGCACACTATTTTGTAGCCGTCTCGCACTGCTTTAGCAAGATGTTTTGCACTGTACGACAAGTCATTTTTTGCGCGTTTTACATCACCATAAACAATCGCAGGCAAAGGTGCGGGCAATTGTTCCGGTAGAATAACTTCTATATTTAACGCACGCAAAACATTAATTACGGCGAAACCTAAATCATGGTCGTTATAGTTTGCGTATGTATCAACGAAGTATGCGACTTTATCTATAGGCTTTTCTATAGGTTTGCATGATGCAAGATATTTACGGCCTTTTTTCAGGAATGAACTTCGTAAAAAACTCGGCATAGACCTTCGTTTATCGAGACCTGCGGTTTTTTCCAGGAAGAATGAAAAAATTGGTAATTGCATGAAGAAATTCGATATTGGTGAAAAAACACTGCCCATAATACTCAGAAAACGGTTATTACTTAAAAGTAATTCAGGAGTTTTAAGGCCTTTTTGTTTGGCGTATTTTGCCTTTACGGCTATCATCATTTTTGAAATATCAACTCCCGCCGGACATTGCATCATACATGCTTTACAATTTATACACAAGTCAAGAAATTTCCTGAATTCAGATGACTCGAAATCCTCTTCACTAAGCTGTCCCGTTGCCCAGAAGTGCAGGATGCTTGCCTTTGCGCGCGAGCTTGCAAGTTCGCCTCCAACCGCATTTAAAACCGGGCACATACGTAATTCCGAACCTCTTGTCAGGCATAAGCCACAACCGTAACATTGTTCGACTTCCAATTCGAATTCGTTTTTGTCGAATAGCAAATCGCTTTTCATATTTTCCGGCAGGATTTTGGGCATTCTTCTCAAATTTTCGAACATGACATTAGGGTCATCATTGAGCAGTTTGCCTGGATTTAGCAGTTTCTGGGGATCGAAAATATTTTTGATTTGAACAAGCAAATTGTAATATTCATCGCCAAATTGTTTGCGAACGAATGGCGCCCGTATTAAACCGATTCCATGTTCGCCGCTGATTGAACCTCCGAGTGACCATGCGAGAGGGAACACTTCATCCGCGATTTTCCGCATTGTTTCATGGTCCTTCGGGTCGCTTAAATCGAGGAATGGACGTACATGCAATTCGCCATCACCCGCATGACCGTAGAAAGACATTTTGAAATCATAGCGTTTGCCAATTTCCTGCAAACCGGCGATATACTCACCGAGTTTGTTATGGTCAACTGAAACATCTTCCATAAATTCGGCAGGATGTTTTTTACTTCTTTTCCTGTATAGCAATGGTCCGGCATCTTTACGGGATTTCCATAATCGTTTCTGTGAATTTTCATCAATAATCGTTTTTCGCTTTTTTGCGATATCTCCAACCGCGGAATCAGTAATTTTAATCTTTTCCTTAACCTGCTCGATATTGTCACCAACATGCTCAATCAGCAGAACGGCTTCCGAGCCGATGGGTAAAATATCACGGTATTCCGGCAGAGCTTCATAAGCCATATCATAAAGAAAATTATCCATAAGCTCACAGGCAGACACACCTGTATCGACGATGGCTGGTACGGCTTGTGCCATTTTCGCAAATGACTCGAATTCAAGCTGCAATAAAGCTTTTGCTTTCGGCAAAGGTACAGTTCTGAGAGTAATCTTCGTAAAAATTGCCAAAGTTCCTTCTGAGCCGGCAAGAAGATGTGCCATATCAATTTTGCCGTCATGACAAATCCCTGAAATTGAATAGCAGCTTTGATTGCGTCTGCTTACGGGAACTGATTTGGCAATAACCTGCTCTTTATCCTTTAACAAAGATAAGCATTGTTTCGCTATTTCAGATGCCTTGTTGTCCTGCGATTGTTCCGGATTATAATTGTTCGTGAAAGTTACAACATCCCCGGCAACGGTTACGGCTTCTATAGTCTCTACATAATCTCCCATATAACCATATTGAAGTGAATGTGAGCCGGTAGCATTATTTGCAACACAACCTCCAATAACAGCACGAGACGCACTGGATGGATCCGGCCCTATTTTTCTGCCATATTGTGCGAGATATTTATTCAGATCATCGAGAACAACCCCCGGCTGACACGTCACAATTTCGCCATTATTTTCGATACCGATAATTTCGTTCATATAACGGTTCATATCGAAAACTATGCCCGTCGTTAAAGATTCACCTGCAACGCCTGTTCCTGCACCTCGTGCAACTATCGGAACGTTTTTATCCCGGGCATATTTTATCACAGTGACAATATCATTTATATCTTTCGGCATTATTACACATAACGGTAATATGCGATATATACTTGCATCAGTGCTATAAGCGGCTCTATAAATAATATCGGTGTAAATATCACCACTTATTACTGTGGATAAATCAGATGAAATTTGTTCAGGTTTTATTATCATATGTAAATTATAATCCTATTATATAAATTGAAGTAAGTAGATTCATTTTTTATTTTATTGCACAAAATCGCTTGGCAGGAATTGAGCTTGTGACATAGTACCTTTCATTCTCAGAAGTGCAAGGTCATCTTCATCGACCTGTCCGTTAATAAACTGCTGAACTACCGGATGCGGATGATTGCGAATATAGTCGGCATCACCATCGGCAACAATCTTTCCGTTATGAAGCATTACAATTCTGTCGGCAACTTTATATGCACTTTTCATATCGTGAGTTACTACTATTGAAGTGATTTGCAGTTCTCTTTGCAGTTTTAAGATTATCTCGTTAATAATGTCCGAACGAATGGGATCCAGACCGGTTGTCGGCTCATCATATAAAATAATATCGGGATTCAGGGCTATCGCTCTTGCAAGTGCGACTCTTTTTCTCTGTCCGCCGGATAGTTTAGCCGGATAGTAATTCTGATAGCCATCCAGCCCGACCATTGCCAGCTTGCTTTTCACAAGTTCATCGATCTGTTTCCAGTCAGTGATTTTATAGTGTTGGTCGATAGGGAAAATTATGTTATCTCTTACACTGAGACTATCGAAAAGTGCGCCACCCTGAAAGAGAAATCCATAATGTGTGCGTATTTTGTCGAGCTCTTTTTCTTTAAGGTCGTCAATTCTATCATTATTAAAATAAACTTCTCCTGAGCTTGGCCTAAGCAATACAATTAAATGTTTTAAAAGAACAGTTTTTCCGCAGCCGCTGGGACCAATGACAACTGTTGTTTTTCCTTTTTCTATGTTCAAATTAATTTTATCCAGAACTAACTTATTTTTGAATTTCTTAATAAGGCTCTTTACTTCAATAATACTATTATGTTCGTTTTTGGCCTTTGTTTTATTTTCGTTTTCTGTTTCCATTATTTCTTTTGCTTTAACAAAATTAATATAAAATCCTTGTATTAGACTATGCTTTTAATTGGCCAGAATGTAAAATATATCGCCTTGAAAATAATCGCCAGAGCAAAATTCAGTGCCAAAATAGAAACAAAACTTGATACGAATGCTTCCGTGCAAGCCTGCCCTACTCCCTGTGCTCCTTCTTTACATGTAAAACCTTTATAACAGCTAATAGCCGCTATTGCTACTCCAAAGAAAAATCCTTTAACAACTCCAATGGCGACATCCCAAAGTTCGACAAAAGAAGCGCTATAGCTCCAGTAAGCCTTGCTGTTAATACCAAATTGGATTACACTGATGAAATAACCTCCCAGGATGCCCATTAAATCAGTGTAAATAATAAGAATTGGTGTAAGAAGTAAAAGCGCCAAAATTCGAGGAGCGACAAGATATCTTATAGGATCAGTCCCCATGCTTCTAACTGCGTCAATTTGTTCGGTTACATTCATAGTACCCAATTCCGCAGTCAAAGCTCCGCCGATTCTTCCAGCGAGCATAATAGCCGCCAAGACAGGCCCTAACTCCTTTACGACTGAGATATTAATAAGAACACCCAATCTCTCCTCCAAACCCATACCTGCCAACTGGTCATAAGCCTGAATTGCCAGAGTCATACCGACAAAAGCGCCTGTTATCATCACAACCGGAACGCTTCGAACCCCTATAATATTCATCTGTGTACGTATGAGCGGATATGCTTTGGCTCTTAAAAAGCAGTTTAACGATACGATTGTTGACTGCCAGAAGAACTTTGCAAAACGTCCTATATCGTTTATGAAATCAAAAGTTTTTATTCCAATAACAGCGAACATTGATTCACTCCTAAAAATAACGTTCGGCTAAATATCACAATCCAAGCCTAATAGTAAATTGTTAAAACCAATTAGTCAATGGTCAATACTCAGTCTTGATGCAAATTCTGCATTGTTGGTATCTGTTCCGGAGCCGGTTAGTAGTGCTTCCCCTGCATACTTTGCAAATAAGTATTTTGTGTTAAAACAGGGGATTTCTGATAAATATACATTGCCCGCATGTCGATAATCCTGTTGGCTTAATAAATACAATGTTTTTATATATAACAATAGGAACAATGTCCTATAAAACTCTGTTTTGAATTTGAATACAACCAAATGACTAAAATATTAAGAGAAAATGCAAAATGAGAATAATTCAAACAATTAAGAAATCAGCAGCTTTAATAATTTTCGTTGCAATGGTTATCGGAGTTTTTTGGCTGATGCAGAAAAAAGTTACAGACAATATAATGTATTGTACTCTCATCTCAATTTTAGTTGCAATTGCATTAACCTTTTTCCAAAGCAAATTTATAGCAGACGCTATTGAACAATCTGAGTCAGTTAACAAAACAAAAATAGAAGTTAAAGGCTTACGTGCACAAAAGAAACGTTTGGAGGAAAAAGTTCACAATCTCACCGCGGAGTTGAAAGCTGCTAATCTAAAACTAAAAACAGAAATATCTGAAAAACCCCTTGATCAGAGGCAATTACAGCAGAGACTGAAAAACCTTAACTGTTTGTATGCCTTGTCCAAGATTGTAAATCGTCAGGAAACACCTCTTGAACAAATATTTCAGGAAACAGTCAATCTGATACGTCAAACATATCGTTATCCTGAAAGTACATGTATCAGGCTGATTTTTGATGGTATTCGCTATCAAACTGAAGATTTTGAGAAAAGCGAGTCAAGCCGCCTTGTACCGATTAAGGCTCACAAGGAAGAGGTTGGTACAATCGAAGTTTATCAAAAGGGAGATAAATCAGAAAACAAAGAAAATCCTTTGCTAATAGAAGAAGAAGACAGCCTCCTGAGCGCGGTTGCCGAGTGGCTCGAAAGTATTGCCGAGCGAAAGAAAGCTGAAGAAAAAACGCAGCTTTTCAGAAATTTAATAGAACGTTCCAATGACTGCATTTTTGCTGTAGAGCCGAAATGGGGACGCTTCATGAATGTAAATCACCGGGCATGTGATAGCCTTGGATATTCTCAAAAAGAATTTTTAAGCGAAACTACATTGCGAAATATAGATGAATCTATACAAGATGACTATGCCTGGCAAAAACAAATAGAAGTACTAAGAAAGAAAGGTGACATTGTCAAGGAAGCCCAGTACAAAAGAAAAGACGGTTCCTTGTTCTTTGTTGAGACCAGTCTCAAATTCGTAACCCAGGGGAAGCAGGATTATATAATAGCTATTGCCAGAGACATAACAGAACGCAAAAGGTCAGAGGCAAAACTTAAAGCGGCACAGGAAAAACTGCTTGAAACCGCGCGCAAGGTTGGTATGGCGGAAGTTGCGACAGGTGTTCTGCATAATGTCGGTAACGTACTTAATAGTGTAAGTGTTACCGCTGAATCAATCCAGAAAAGGATTCGCAAATCAAAAGTATCCTATCTAAGCGATACAATTCATCTATTCGAAGAACATTCAAATGACCTCGCAACCTTTTTAACAACCGAAGAACGCGGAAAAAAGTTGTCAATCTTTATGACAAATCTTTCACAAGAGCTTGTTGAGGAGCAGACACGACAACTTGAATCACTGGGAGAACTCACAAAACACGTTCAACATGTGGCTGATATTATCCAGCTTCAGCAATCATATAGCAAAACAAAAGGAATAACCGAACCCGCTTCTATTGCGGAATTAATTGATGATGCAGTAAAAATTAACGCTGAAACAATATCAAGAAATAAAATCGATGTTAGACGCAGTTATGCCGACCTGCCAATTATGCTTCTGGATCGACATAAAGTCCTGCAGATTTTGACAAATCTTATTGGTAATGCGATATATGCTCTTGCCAAAAATTCTAACGAAGAAAAAATCCTTTCGCTCAGCGTAAATGAGTCTGGTGAAGGTCGAATTAAAATTGAAGTACGTGATAATGGTATAGGGATTCCGGCTCAGAATCTTACACGAATTTTTGAGCATGGTTTTACAACAAAAGAAAAAGGACATGGATTCGGACTCCACAGCACAGCATTATCTGTTAACGAATTAAGCGGTTCAATAGTAGCTAATAGCAAAGGTGATGGTCAGGGAGCAGTTTTCACTATTGAGTTACCTTATAAAACACAGGAGACAACAACATGAGTGAAGTTATAAAACAGAATGTTCATCGTATTCTGGTTATCGATGATAATCCCAACATTCATAAAGATTTCCTAACTATCCTTACTGAAGAACAGGATAATACGAAACTCGATGAGCTTCATGCTGAAGTTTTTGGCGAAACTAATAACAAGTCAGTTGAAAAAATTTCTTATGAACTCGACTTTGCATCACAAGGCCAGGAAGGCTATGAGAAAGTTAAGGAGGCTTTATCACAAAACCGACCATATGAACTGGCTTTTGTCGATATGCGTATGCCTCCGGGTTGGGACGGTCTAAAAACAATAGAAAGTATTTGGGAAGTTGATAAAAATATACAAGTGGTTATCTGCACCGCATATTCGGATTATTCATGGGGCGAAATAACTCAAAGACTGGGTAAATCTGAAAATCTTCTTATTTTGAAAAAACCTTTCGACTGTGCTGAAGTATCACAGCTTGCATCTGCACTTACAGAAAAATGGAATCTGGCAAAGAAGGCTTCCATGAAACTGGAAGAGCTTGAACAGTTAGTTCAGGAAAGAGCTAAAGAGCTGATAGAAAAAAATAATCAGCTAAAATTGGAAATTGCAGAAAGAGAACAGATGGAACTGAAGCTTGCTGAAATGATAAGGAAAGTAGAAAGCGCAAATAAAGAGCTTAAGGAATTTGCTTCTATAGTATCTCATGATCTCAAAGCTCCTCTTCGAGGTGTTAAGACTCTTGCACAATGGATCATGGAAGATTGTGGTGATAGGCTCGATACAAAAGCTACAGAACAAATGAATCTGCTTATGAATCGAGTGGATAGAATTTATAGTCTTATTGACGGCGTACTAAAATATTCCAAAGTAGGACAGGATTCAGGCGAGCATATCCCATTGAACCTGGATACATTTATACCTGAAGTAATTAATATGGTTGTTCCGCCGGAACATATCAAAGTTACTATTGAAAATCAATTACCCTCAATCATATGTGAAGAAACACATATAATGCAGGTTTTCCAGAATCTTATCAGTAACGCAATAAAATATAATGATAAGCAGCAGGGATGGATAAAGATATCATGCACCGAAGAAGGTGATTTCTGGAAATTCAGTGTTGCAGATAATGGTCCTGGGATCGCAGAAGAACATTTCGAGAGAATATTCAGGATGTTTCATGCTCTCAAACAGAATGAAAACATTCATGGTACAGGAGTCGGTCTTACAGTAGTTAAGAAAGTAGTCGAACTGTACGGAGGAAGAATTTGGATAGAATCGGAAGTTGGAAAAGGAAGCACGTTCTTCTTTACTTTCCCAAAAATGAAATCAGCAATTAAAAACGAGGAACTTGTTACACATAGTGTTTAACAATTACAAAAGAATTTAATATTCCTATAAATTTCGAAGGATGAATGCAAATATGGAAGATTTAAAATATAAAGTTTTACTGGTCGAAGATAGCGAAATCGAAAGACTTGCTTTCGAGAGATTCGTAAAAAACAATAATATTCCATATGATTATATCATAGCTAAATCGGTTGCAGAAGGACGGCGTGAACTTGCACAAAATAAATTTGATATTGTCATCTCCGACCATGATATCGGTGACGGAACAGCTCTCGATATACTAAATGCCGCCAATGATACTCCTGTAATAGTAGTAACTGGTGCCGGCGATGAAGAAACCGCGATAAAAACATGGAAAGCCGGAGCTTATGATTATCTGGTTAAGGACATCGACCAGAACTATCTTAAAGCTATCCCGATTACGGTTGAGAACGCAATAAACCATAAAATGGTCGAAGATAAACTACAATTGCTTTCAGGAGCTATCAGAAGCACTGAAGATAGCGTCTTTATAACAAATATTCAGGGAGAAATAATATTTGTCAATAAAGCATTCTGTAAAACATACGGCTATAACGAAAAAGAAATCATAGGCCAAAACAGCAGTATTCTATGGATAGGCAAGAGTCAATCTGAGAATACCAGAAGTGTCTTTCAAACACGCATAGCTGGTGGCGGCTGTGAGATTGGATTTTACCATAAAAGAAAAGATGATAGTATATTTCCTGTCTCTCTCTCAAGATCGATAATTAAGGATGCAAATAAAAAAGATGTCGCAATTGTGGGGTTGGCCCGCGACATTTCAGAGCGTCTCCTTGTGGAAGAGGAACTGCGTTCAACAAGTCTTAAATTGCAAAATAAAATCCAGACACAAAAAGATTTCGTTATACATACTACCGAAACGATACAAAAACTCCTTGATGAAGGTCAGACTGATAAAGCTTCAACAGTTATTAGTAATTTTCTCGAAATCTTAAAAATGAACAAAGACATGGATGAATTACATCTTTCAAACTTTAATTTTGAAGAATTAGTTTCTCAGATCGAAATGTTTTAAATAATGACACCCTGAAACTACGAGCATTATTAAAATAGGAAAAATAGAATAATTAAAAAAGCAACTATAACGAACTGATATAGAGCATTTCTCATTTGCAGGGTCTGTTCATTTCAACAAAAGCATATCTTCTAATATTTCGTAGTGGAAATTCTGATCCATTAATATTTAAAAACAATTCACCACTAATTTTATTGCTGTTTTTTAATTTTCATATACAATTATCACTTTAGTAAATCGCTTTAAGGTTACTTGATAGCTCGTTGATTAGTAGATTGGATTTGTAGGTCCCTTGGATTCCTTGCAGAGGTGCGATACGTCGCACCAAATACTATACCGTATAGTTTTCGCGTGGAAAAACTTGCCCTGCTCTCCTAATCCTCCTAATTCACTAATCCTCTTAATTTAACGAGGCATTTATAATGAAAAAACTGATAGTAATAGTAATTATCCTTGGAATAGTCGGATATGGTTCATGGGTTGCATATCAAAAAATCAAAGCAGCAGAAAGTCCGGCTGGCATGCGCCGGGCGGCTATGGCCGTTCCTGTAGAAATACAGCCTGTTATCAAAGATACAATCCAGGATGTCGGCATTTTCACAGGTTCCCTTACTCCAAAATCACAGTTTACGGTTGCTCCGAAAGTTTCCGGCTGGCTGAAAGAACTGTTTGTTAATGTAGGCGATACTGTAACACGCAATCAGGTAATAGCCGTTCTGGACGATGCTGATTATACCCAGCAGGTCGAGCAGGCTAAAGCAGAACTTCAGGTCGCCAAAGCCAACGCACAGAACTCAGTTAGTGAACTTGAGCTTGTCAAACGTGAATACGAACGAATTCAGGCGCTTCGTGAAAAGCAAATCGCATCTGCTTCGGAGTTTGATGGAGCCGAAGCAGCATACAATTCCTCAAAGACCAGACTGGAAGTCTCTAATGCCCAGGTCGAACAAAAAACGGCTGCATTAAAATCCGCGGAATTAAAGCTTTCATATACAAAAGTACAAGCATTTTGGGAAAGCGATAATCCTAACGCAATGAGAGTTGTAGGTGAGAGATTTGTTGATGTAGGTACCTTGCTTCAGGTGAATCAGCCAATAGTTTCAATACTTGAAAATGATTTATTAGTCGCGGTTATTTTTGTAGTGGAAAAAGACTATTCTAAAATTAAAATTAATCAGAATGCAATTATCGATACTGATGCTTTTCCTGGCGAGACTTTTACTGGTAAGATTGTACGTATAGCTCCCCTGCTTATAGAAAGCTCGCGACAGGCAAGAGTGGAAATTGAAATTCCGAATCCAAAACAACTTCTTAAACCGGGAATGTTTGTCAGAACAAATATCCTTTTTGCTACTCATGAAAATGTGACACTGGTTCCGCGTGCCGCGGTAGTAAGGAGAAATGATACTGAAGGTGTATTCATTGTCGATACGGCACAGAAAAAGGTTAGTTTTGTACCTGTTACTACCGGTATTGTGAATAATGAAGTTGCCGAAATATTAAAACCTGAACTTTCAGGTTTTGTTGCAACATTAGGTAATCATATGCTTGAAGACGGCTCTGGTGTAACCTTGCCGCAAGAGAAAAAAACAGATAAATAAAAATGTGACTAATATGAAAATAATATCTAATTTATAAATTTTGAACAATTTCAAATTCTTAAGCTCAAATGTTTTAAACATTGGAATTTGTGTTTTATTATTGTTTAGTATTTAGAAATTAGAATTTCGAGATTAACCATATGAAGATATCAAGTTTTTCAGTTCATCGACCTGTTTTTACAATCATGGTCGTTTTAATTGTAATCCTTCTTGGCTTAGTATCACTATTTCGTTTGCCCATTGACCTCATGCCGGACATTTCATATCCAACGCTGAGCATATCGTGCAGTTATGGCAATGCAGGGCCGCAGGAAATCGAAGAGCTTATCACCCGCCCCATCGAGCAGGCCATGAGTGCTGTACCAGGAGTCGAAGAAGTAACATCCGTCTCATCAGAAGGCTCAAGTTCTGTTCGTGTCACTTTCTCATGGGGCACTGACCTTGATGCGGCTGCAAACGATATACGCGACAGGTTAGACCGTGTCGTACGCCGCTTGCCTGAGGAAGTTGAAAGACCAACGCTTCGCAAATTCGATATGGCCAGCTTTCCGGTATTGATTCTTGGCGCATCGAGTAAACTTGACCCGGTTCAGACGCGACAGATTCTTGAAGATGAAGTACAGTATCGTCTGGAAAGAGTTCCCGGCGTTGCTTCGGTCGATATCATGGGAGGCCTTGAGCGTGAAATTCATGTAAGTCTCGATCCGGCAAAAATCAACGCATTATCCATATCTTTAGACAGAATAATCGCAAGCATACGGGAAGGAAATGTAAATGTTCCTGCCGGAACAATTGAGCAGGGAAATTTTGAGGTCACTATCAGAACCCCAGGCGAATATACTGATTTGATACAGCTCGAAAATACTGTTATCGCAGTTCGTGATGGAGTTCCTGTCAGGCTCCGTGAAATCGCGTCTATTGAAGATTCGTGGCGGAAAATTACAAGAATAGTTCGTGTAAACGGCCAGCCCGGTATGAGATTATCAATCAGCAAACAATCTGGCAAAAATACTGTTGCAGTCGCACGAGGCGCCCTTAAAGAAATTGAAAATATCAACCGAGAGATGCCGCAGATTCAGATAACACCTATCATCGACACATCAGATTATATCGAAAGGTCGATAAATAATGTTGGTTCTTCCGCTTTTTATGGAGGACTTCTGGCTATCGTGGTGCTTCTTGTATTTTTGCGTAATATAAGAAGTACAATAATAATCGCAACGGCAATTCCTGTTTCTATCATAGCTACCTTCGCGCTGTTATATTTCGGCGGATTCACTCTGAATATAATGACACTTGGCGGACTTGCTCTTGGAATCGGTATGCTTGTCGATAATGCTATCGTTGTACTCGAAAACATATTTCGTATGCGAGAAGCCGGGGTAGATTTGGAAAAAGCCGCGATTGAAGGTACAGAAGAAGTCACTTCCGCCGTTATCGCAAGTACATTAACAACATTGGCAGTATTTTTGCCGCTCGTTTTCATGCAGGGTATGTCAGGTATTATGTTCAAACAGCTTTCGATTGTTGTTGCATTTTCACTACTCTGCTCACTAATCGCGGCGTTAACTCTTATTCCAATGCTTTCGGAACGGATTCTTCCAAGAACATTAAAAAAGAATATCGGCAAAAAAACTCTGAGAAGTAAAATTTATGATGCAACCGGATTGTTTTTCAAGTATCTGGAAGACAACTATAAAGCAATACTACATGTTGCGTTGAATCATCGTTTTGTAGTTGTAATAATTGCGGTTCTCATCCTTGGCGGCAGTTTACTGCTTATTCCATATGTTGGCGCCGAATTAATGCCAAGTTCAGATGAAGGTGAAGTCAGAGTTGACGTGGAAATGCAGGTTGGTACACGTTTGGACCTGATGGATGAAAAAATGAAAGAGATCGAGGAGATTGTCAAAGCTTATGTACCGGAAATGCAAAATATAGTAGCAAATGCCGGCGGTGGTGGATACAGAGGCGGCGGCGGACATACAGGAGAACTTAGAATCTCATTAAAACCACAATCACAACGTCAAAGATCAAGCGAGCAGATAGCCGCAGACCTCAGAAAAAAATTGGTCAATCTTCCCGGCGTTACTATCAGAACACGAGCTGGTCAGGGAATGTTCATGCTTAGAATGGGAACCAGCGGCAGCGACAGAATCCAGGTTGAAATTCGCGGCCATGACCTCGATACCGCAGACGCACTGGCGGCACAAGTAAGAAAACTTATCGAGTCTGTCGATGGTGTCACTGATACTCGAGTCAGCAGAGAATCGGGAAGTCCCGAAGAATTGATTCTTATCGACCGTCAAAAAGCTGCTGATATGAATTTGTCTGTTTCCAAAATCGCCAACGCACTTCAAACAATTCTTTCCGGAACAAGAGCAGGTTATTACAGACAGGGAGGAGACGAATATTCGATTCTGGTAAAACTCAGAGACGCCGAGCAAATGAATTTGGATGACATTCTCGACCTTACCCTTGTTAATTCGGAAAATCAGCCTGTTGTTCTGAAAAATGTTGTGAAAGTCGCCCCTCAAAGCGGCCCGGTACTAATTGAGCGACTCGACCAGGAACGTGTTATTACAGTTACTGCAGAACCCAGTGAAAGATCGATGAGTGCGGTTCTCGTCGATGTAGAAAAACTTCTCGCGACAATTCCGGTTCCTCGTGATTTTAATATAGCAATCGGAGGCGATTACGAAGAACAGCAGAAATCATTTGTCGAACTTTTAACAAGCTGCATTCTCGCTCTAATTCTTGTTTATATGGTAATGGCTTGCCAATACGAATCATTGCGTGACCCATTTGTGGTTATGTTCTCTGTTCCTTTGGCGGCGATTGGAGTAATCCTCATGCTGTTTTTCACAGGCACGACCTTTAACGTTCAGTCGTTTATTGGAGCTATCATGCTTGGCGGAATCGTTGTGAACAACGCGATTCTTCTGGTTGATCATACGAATCTTCTTCGTCGAAGAGATTCCATGCCGCTGCGCGAAGCTATCGAAGAAGCTGGCAGAAGAAGACTTCGCCCAATTCTGATGACCGCCACTACAACAATTTTCGGCCTTGTCCCGCTTGCATTGGGAATAGGAGAAGGAGGCGAAGCACAGGCACCTATGGCAAGAGTTGTAATCGGCGGACTGCTTAGTTCGACATTTATTACACTCGTATTCGTGCCAGTCGTATATTCGATTTTTGAACGACGCAGTTTTTCTAAAATGTAATCAAGGAAATGCAAATGTTTTTAAGAAAAATTATATACACTTTATTAGTCCTTATTTTTACTGCTTCAATTTATGCTGATAGTAATGAGCCGCCGCGGAATTCCATGACAATAAATATCGAGCAGGCGATTCTTTTGGCAATGGAAAACAATCGCTCACTTATTGTTCAAAAAATGAATCCGGAAATAAGAAGCACTTACGAACAGGAAGAGCGTTCTGTTTTTGACCCAGTTATCGGCGGAGATATATCACAAAGAAGAACTGTCGCAGACAGACTTTCACGAGCTGGTTCCAGCACTGAAAGCCAGACAGTTGATACCATAAACGGCTCCGTTTCACTTGATAAATATTTTTCTTCTGGTACAAATTTGAGTCTTGAAGGTAGTTCAAGTTACACTGATTCATCTCTTTACAGTGACACATTTGTTTCGAACCGTCTCGGCATTACAGTAACACAGGCACTTCTTCAGGGACTTGATGTTCGAGCTAATATGGCACGAGTACATCAGGCGAGCCTTGACACACTTATTTCGGAATATGAGCTTCGCGGCTTTTCCGAAGTTCTTTTGGAGGCTGTCGAAATCGGTTTCTGGAACTATGCTCTCGCTCAGAAACAAATCGAAATATATACGAACTCACTTGACCTCGCTCAGCAGCAGATGGATCAAATCCAGGAGCGGATTAATATTGGTACGCTTGCCGAAACTGAACTCGCGGCGGCTAAAGCAGAAGTTGCATTACGTAAAGAGAACCTGATAACCGCAAGAAGCATACTATCCCAAACTCGTCTGAATCTTCTTGTCCTTTTAAATCCTTCAGATGAAATAGACTGGAATATGGATATTAACTTGCAATATCAAACCGCCCTTCCAGAAATAGAACTCGATGATGTGGAACAACATGTTAAAGTAGCTATGAAGATGCGTCCAGATTTGAATGAAGCTCGTTTGCTGATAAAACGCGGCGAACTTGAAGTCGTTAAAACCAAAAACGGCTTATTGCCCAGACTTGATGCTTTTATTACTTTCGGCAAATCAGGCTATGCAAATACGTTCGATAAGGCAATGTCCAATATGGATGAGAATAGCTACGATGCGCAATTTGGTTTGATGTTTCAATATCCTGTATCAAACAAGAGCGCAAAAGCAAGAAATGCACGTGCGGTCCTTAGCAAACAGCAAATGCTTAAAGCATATGACAATCTTGTTCAGCTTGCACAGGTTGATATTCGCTGGGCTTATATTGATGTAACAAGCGCCCGCGAGCAGATTACTGCGACAACGGCTACCAGAAATTTACAGGAAGAAAAGCTTCGTGTTGAAAACGAAAAGTTCAGCGTAGGAAGGTCAACTTCATTACTTGTAGCACAGGCACAACGCGACCTCGTCGCAAGCCAGATAGCTGAGATTCAGGCAAATGTCAATTATTTCCAATCTTTAGTTTCACTTTTCGGGCTTGAAGGCTCCCTGCTCCAGCGCCGCGGCATAGAAGCTCATGGAATTCAAACTGTTACTCTTGAATAAAAAAAAACACCTAAAGTTTTGTCAAAACAATTAACCTTCCCTGACTATAATTCATAAAGGTTAAATATTTTCCTCAAAAAGAAGGTTTTCAAATACTTTGAAATCTTGTATAATCCCTCCGCCGTTGGGTAGATTTGCATAAACATATGTAAGTTGATGAAAATTTGTTAAGACTTTTATTCGCAGGAGTATATTTTGTTACGCAAACTTGAACCAATGTCGAGAACCGGCTATAACAAACTAATGGCGGAATTAAAACAGCTCGAAACTGTAGAGCTTGTCGAAGTTAGAAAAACCGTTGCCGAAGCACGCGAATTAGGCGATTTAAAGGAAAACGGCGCATATATTTACGGCCGCGAACGCCAGGGACATATAGTAGGGCGAATCGGTGAAATAAAAGGCAAGCTGAACCGTGCGGAAATTATAGATTGCACAAAAGTAGAAACCGACAAAGCGAATTTCGGCACAGTCGTAACTTTGCAGGATTTAGATAAAAACAAGAAAATTACATATCAATTACTCGGTCCAGATGACGCTGATTTCGAGACAGGAAGTATTTCGATTCACTCGCCGATAGGAAGTGAAATTCTCGGATGCAAAGTAGGAGAAAAAATCTCAGTAGAATTACCACGCGGCATACGCAACCTGGAAGTACTCGAAATAAATAAGCCCGAAGTCGATTAAAAAAAGTATTCTGTAACAAGTAATATAACGACTTGTCATGCTGAACCTTTGGTGAAGCATCTGGCTTTCTATACGGGAGATTCTTCGCCTCACTCAAAATCACAACATTTTATATATCAATTTTGAAGTGTCTTGGAATCAGGCGGCGTCCATGGCTGGCAATTTTCTTTTGCTTTATCAACCTGTTTTTGCCATCGTTTCCATTCCTTCAATGATAATTTGTTTTCCTTCTTATAAATACTTAGTTTGAGTAAATTACATTAGAAACTGGTTATATTTCTTTTCATGTGCGATTGTAGTTGTTGGGCCGTGGCCAGGGTAAACTTTTGTTTCTTCGGGAAGAGTTAGAAGTTTTTCCTTTACGCTTTGAATTAATTGTGATGAATTTCCTCCGGGAAAATCGGTTCTTCCTACTGATTCCGCGAAAAGTGCGTCACCTGAAAAAACTACGCCATCTTCGGGCGAATATAAGCTGATTCCGCCGGGTGTATGTCCCGGAGTGTCAATGACCTGCAATTTAACACCGGCCTGCTCGATGAAGTCCCCTTCTTTAACTAATAAATCGGCGGGTCTGCTTGTAAATGTGTCTCCAGTCAAACAAGCTAAACTGACATTCGGATCCTCAAGTGCTGCCGCATCGAGCTTGTGCATATAGACTTTCATATCCGGAAATTTTTCCCGCATCGCATTTAAACCTGCAATATGGTCAAAATGGCCGTGAGTAATAACAAGTACAAGCGGCGTAAATTGTTTTTCCTCAAAAATACGAACTATATCAGTATCATCCAGACCAGTATCAATCAGCACACAACCCTGTGATTTTTCATCAGAACGCAAACAATAGCAATTTGTTTCAAAATCCCCGACTACCAAAGTATCAATTATCATATTTTCCTTCCATATTCCGATTAAAAAGCGAATTACAACTAAAAAAAATCACAATAGCAGAAATATACGTAATAGTCAATAATACATCCGAAACTCCAGTGTCTTTAACCCCTGAACCATGTATGATACAGGGTGTGAATCTCACGAGGTTTACACTTGACCAAAATCAGGAAGTCTGGTACTTTACTGCGCATATGAAACAGATAAATAGAATATTTAAATACGTGTGGCCCCAATGGCCTGACATTATCCTGGTAGTAACCAGTGCGTTAGTCATCGCGACTTTCCTCTCCATAAGTTTTGTTTCGATTATTCCATTATTGAAACTTATGATGGGTAACGAAGGTATCCACGGCTGGGTAGAGAGAAAAATTGTCGCCAATCGATACGGTATGACTTTTTCAACGCCCGATTATACAAATCAGTCTTCAAAATATCTCATTATTAACGGAGTTGATAATGACAAGAAGAGCCCTGCTAAAAAAGCTGGCCTTAATGCTGAGGACATGATAATAGATGTTAAAGTAATGCAAGAAGACTCGGATGTTAATGATATATCCCGAAATGAAATGCTTCGGATACTCGCAACCGCCACTCCTGATATAAATTTCGAACTTGCTGTAAGAACTTCTGAAGATGTACTCAACGTTAATACATTAACACTGAATTCCGGTGAAAAACCATGGTTTGCAGATCCCGCTGAAAAAATACTGAGTTATATTCCCAGAGAAATGACTCCGAAAAATAAAACCAGAGCGGTTGTCGTGTTTATTATCGGAATCGGAATAATCACATTAATTCGCTGTACCGCCAAGTTTATTCAGGAATATGTCTCGCAAAAAATCGTACAGAGAGCTATCAATAAACTTCGCGAGGATACTTTTGCTCATGCACTTCATATGCCGTCAAGTTACTTCGCAAAAGAGAGGCCAAGTGATACAGTAAGTAGAATTGTACGCGATAGTGACCTAATGGGAAGAGCTATAAAGCTAATGCTTGGAAAGGCTTTGAGAGAACCTCTTAACGCATTATTCACTCTTGGATTCGCTTTTTGGATTGACTGGAAACTTACTTTGATTTTCATGTTCGGTGCCCCGTTCGTGTTTGGTATTGTAGCTGTATTTGGTAAAAAAATGAAAAAATCAACCAGAAAGACTCTAATGGCCGGCTCACAAATGCTTGCTAAACTGCAGGAAACAATGATTGGCTTAAGAGTCGTTAAAGTTTACAACAGGCACGATTACGAAAATGAAAAATTCAAAGCTATCAATGATCGTTTTCTAAAACATTCACTGAAAATGTCTAAAATTGACGCAGCTACAACACCCGTCATGGAAGTTCTTGGAATGGCAGCAGGAGCAGCGGCAATAATTACTGGTGCATACTGGGTTAACTATGGAAGATCGATCAGCCCGGAAGATTTCTTTGGTTTATTGATTTTACTTGGTGTATCCGCCGAATCTGCACGCAAGACAAGTGATGTTTGGAACAAAATTCAGGAAGCAAACGCAGCCGCTGATAGAGTTTTCGACATAATGGATTCTCCTCTTGAGTATGAAAAACCTGATGCTATTACTCTGCCTGTACTGAAAAATAAAATTGAATTCAGGGATATATCATTTTCGTATCCGGGCACAACGGCGCAGGCTCTAAAGCACGTAAATCTAACTATACAAGCCGGACATAATGTAGCTCTTGTCGGGTCTAACGGTTCAGGCAAGACTACTCTCGCCAACCTGATACCAAGGTTTTACGATCCTGAATCAGGACATGTTTTAATTGACGGCCAGGACATTCGCGACGTAACATTATTCAGTCTGCGAAACCAGATTGGAATGGTCACTCAAAATGTAGTGACATTCAATGACACTGTTGCTTCCAATATTGCTTACGGAAAGCCTGAAGCAACTCAAGAAGAAATTATCGAAGCGGCCAAACGCTCCTTTGCACATGAATTTATTGAGCCTTTACCCAATGGTTACGATACAATCATCGGCGAAGACGGCTCAGGATTGAGCGGCGGACAACTACAGAGAATTATTATTGCAAGAGCTATTCTGAAAAATCCTGCTATCCTGATTTTCGACGAAGCGACAAGCCAGGTCGATGCTGAAAGTGAAGCGAAAATTCACAAAGCAATTGAGGAAATAATGCAAAACAGAACAAGCATTATTATTGCCCACAGGTTCAGTACAGTTATTTCAGCAGATGTTATTGTCGTCATGAACAAAGGGCAAATTGTTGGTTTCGGCCAGCATGATGAGCTTATCAAAAAATGCCAGGTGTATAAAAATCTTTATGAAAATCAACTGGTAAAATCCTGATATATTTTAAGTAATAACTTTTTAAAAGTATATTAACCGATAAATCGACAGGAAAAATATTATGTTTGATCTTGCTCGTGAACAGAAAGCGCATGACCTTTTTAAAAGGTATCCGGGTAATCCAATACTAAAGCCCGAAAACTGGCCTTATCCTACCAACGCAGTATTTAATCCAGCATCAGCTCAAGTTGGAACAGAGACACTTCTGCTCATTCGAGTCGAAGATATGCGAGGTTTTTCGCATTTAACTGTTGCGAGAAGTTCTGACGGGCTTACAAACTGGAAAATTGATTCAGAGCCAACACTCAAAGCCGACCAGGAATCACGTGAAGAAAGATTTGGACTTGAAGATCCACGTATTGTCTGGCTGGAAGAACAGAAGCGATATGCAGTGACTTATACATCTTTCAGCGAAGGCGGCCCGGTAGTTTCACTTGCAACAACGAAGAATTTTAAAACTTTTTCGCGTCTCGGTGCTTTGCTTCCTCCAGAAGACAAAGATGCATGTCTTTTCCCGCGTAGATTCAACGGACGTTTCGCACTGATTCACCGCCCTATCGTTCGTGGAGAGGCACATATGTGGATAAGCTTCTCTCCAGATCTAATTCACTGGGGCAATCACATTCCGTTTATTATGACACGTCACGCATACTGGGATTGTCACCGTGTCGGACTGGCATGTCAGCCGATAGAAACTGAAAAAGGCTGGCTTATATTCTATCACGGCGTACGAAATACTACAGCCGGAGCTATTTACAGGGTAGGAATGGCACTCCTTGACTTGAATTCGCCATGGAAAGTTTTACGCCGCAGCCAGGAATGGATTCTCGGCCCACATGCAGATTACGAACGTATTGGTGATGTAGGCGATGTCGTTTTCCCATCCGGAGCCGTAGTGTATAATGAAACAGATGAAATTTATTTATACTATGGAGCGGCGGATAGCTCAATCGCAGTAGCAATCGCAAAATTATCCGATTGCATGGACTATATTCTATCATGCCCTGAGAATTAATCATAAATTAATTACATCATAACCAACAAAGAGTTGTCATTAAATATTACAGAACACCACCGTGGGTGGCAGCCTCAAACGCAGTTTGGGGATGGCTCAGTACTCAGGATTGATAAAACATAAAAATCCGATATACTATACACATGCCAAATATAAATAAAAATATAGAGTTTGATTGTATCGTTATCGGCGGCGGCCACGCAGGAGCTGAAGCTGCGCACGCCGCAGCTAAAATCGGTGCAAATACATGTCTTTTAACTATCAGCAAAGATACTATCGCGAAAATGAGCTGCAATCCCGCAATCGGCGGCCTTGCAAAAGGACAGATTGCACGCGAAGTCGATGCTCTTGGCGGCTTGATGGGACTTGCAACCGATGCAACTGGAATCCAGTTTCGCCTGCTCAACCGCTCGAAAGGCCCTGCCGTACAGGCACCGCGAGCACAAACTGATAAATACAAATACAAAGACTATATTCGTACAATGCTCGAACAAACGCCAAATTTGACTATCCTCGAAACAATGGCGATGGAGATAATTGCAGAAAATAATATCGTTCGAGCAGTCAAATGCAGTAATGGAATAACATATAACGCCCCTACTGTCATCCTTACAGCCGGTACATTTCTTCGCGGTATGATGCATATCGGAACACATCAATTCCCCGGAGGTCGTCTCGACGAGCCGGCTTCAAACGAACTTTCCGACAGCCTGCGAAAAATCGGGCTGGAACTTGGCAGATTAAAAACAGGTACGCCCGCACGACTTGACGGCACAACAATTGATTACGATAAAACAGAAATCCAGAACGGCGATGAAAATCCTGTGCCTTTTTCGTTTATGAATGAAAAAATCACACAACCGCAAATTCCATGCTGGATAACTTATACGAACGAACAGATACATAAAATAATACGTGACAATCTACATCAGGCACCACTTTATACCGGCCAAATTCAATCGACCGGGCCGCGTTATTGTCCCAGTATAGAAACTAAAATAGTTCGTTTCTCAGATAAGGACAAGCACCAGGTTTTTCTCGAACCGGAAGATTCCGAACAAACAACAATATATTGCAATGGAATAAGTACGTCACTTCCGAAAGACATACAGGAGCAAATATTAAAACTGCTCCCCGGCACAGAAAACGCCCGTATCGTCCATTACGCATATGCAATCGAATATGACTATTGCCCCCCTATCCAGTTAAAATCAAATATGGAAACAAAAAAGATTTCCGGCCTTTTTCTTGCGGGCCAGGTTAACGGCACGAGCGGCTATGAAGAAGCCGCGGGACAGGGAATCATGGCAGGTATAAACGCTGCGAGAAAATTACAGAATAAAGAACCTCTTATTCTTAGAAGAGACATGGCCTATATTGGAGTGATGATAGATGACCTGCTCACCAAGGGAATAAACGAGCCGTACCGAATGTTTACGTCGCGGGCAGAGTACAGATTATTACTTAGGTCAGACAACGCCGATAGAAGATTAACAACACTCGGAAAATCAGTCGGCCTTGTCGATAGTGACAGATGGTCGAGATTCCAAAACAAACTCGAACAGATAGACATCCTCAAGAGATATCTCAAGGGAAATCGCAGGGATGGCGATAGTCTCTGGGACTTACTTCGTAGGCCGCATAGTGTTCTTGCCGAGAAATTGCAGGACGAGGAAATAGTCAGAGAAATGAATTTGCGAGAAGAGATAATTCAGTCAGTTATCATTGAAGCAAAATACGAAGGCTATCTCGCCAAACAGGAACGGCTTGCGGCTGGTATGAAAACTTTAGAGAACAGGAACATCCCTGAAGATTTGGATTATAATACAATTTCGCATCTGCGTTACGAAGCAAGGGAAAGGCTCACGGAATTCAAGCCCGGCACGCTTGGTCAGGCTTCGAGAATCAGCGGCATAACTCCAGCGGATATTACTGTCATACAGATTCACCTTAAAAAGCGTGAGGGTTCAAAAACCGAGAAACGAGATTCAAGCGACGAGCGACGAAATGACTGACTTGCACGAAAATGCTTATAACAAAAATTTAAGCCGCAACGAGCCTAAGTTTAAGTTCTGGAGCAACGCCGGACTTCTTCTGACTTATAAATGTAACTGCTCGTGCGAGTTCTGCTATTACCATTGCTCTCCCGAAAAAGGCGGTCTCATGCCTGTAGATATGGCACTTGGTGCATGGCAATCGCTGAAAAACCTCGTTGGCGAAAAAGCGAAAATACACTTAACCGGCGGCGAAGCATTTTTATACTGGGAACATCTCGAACAAATCCTTATCGAAGCCCAAAAACAAAAAATGGGCAAAGTCGATTTAATAGAAACAAACGGATTCTGGGCAACCAATGACAAAATCGCCCGCGAACGCATAACCAGACTCGATGAACTTGGAATAAATAAATTCAAAGTCAGCGTGGACCTTTTCCATCAGGAATACGTTGATATAGAGATTGTACGAAGACTGGCCGCTATCGCATTAGAAATCCTCGGCCCCGAACGTGTACAAATTCGATGGGAAAAATATCTCGATAGTACACTAAACCTGAAAAACATGTCCCCTTCTGCCCGTATGAATGAATACATCCAAACATTGAAAGAGTATCCCTGCCGCTTCAATGGCAGAGCCGCAGGCAAACTCGCCGAAACACTCGCGACAAAACCAGCGGAATCTTTCGCAAACAGAAATTGCAAACACAGCTTCCTCGGCGCAAAAGGCGTACACATCGACCCATTCGGAAACGTTTTCAGCGGCACATGCAGCGGAATAATTTTTGGAAATATTAATACCACAAAACAAAATGTGATTATTGACAAAGGATGGCAGCCTTCCCTAAGGGAGGGATGGCGAACATGTACAAACCATCCCCAAGCTGCGTTTGAGGATGCCACCCAAAGTAATAGAAAGTCACCTCGATGGCTTGAGCCACAATCTTCCCTCGATGAAATCTGGAAAAACTTCAAACCCCAAAACAACGAAATAATAAACACCCTCTTCAATTCCGGCCCCTACGGCCTAATCGAAAAAGCAGAAAAACTCGGCTACAAAAAACTCCCCCTCTACGCCTCTAAATGCCACCTATGCACTCACATCCGCCAGTTCCTTTTCACCAAAAATATTGAAAAATCCACAATCGGCCCACAGGAATGCTACCTTGACAAGATGTATATATAGTTATTTTCCTTAATATAAACAGTGATTTTCATAACAAATAAAAAAATATTATTTTTTTTATTTTTGCTATTGACAACTTGTACATTTGTACGATATTATAATTGTACACTTGTACAAGATGTTTATAAAAGGAGAATATTATGGTACGAAAAAAACTACCGAGTTTAAGCCCTTCTGAGACAGAAATTCTAAGATTAATCTGGCAACTCAATCAAGCGACGGTACAGGAAGTATGCGAAAAGCTGCCCGTGAGCAGAAATATTACCTATGCAACTGTTCAAACTCTGCTTCGCCGGTTGGAAAAGAAAGGTTATATAAAACACAAGACAAAAGGCAAAGCTCATGTCTTTATCCCAACCGTTCAACAGGAAACGGTAATCAAACGTTCAGTCGGTGATTTTATACAGCGGCTTTTCGGGGGCGATCCTATCCCCCTGATGCAATATCTTGCACAGCATGGGAAAATCAATACTGAGGATATTGAAGAACTGAAAAAATTAGTAGATAAATAAGAATATTTATTTGTGGAGGTGCAATAATGCAATCGTATCTGACTCAAATATCGAATTACCTGTTCACACAAAGCTGGCAAATAGCCTTTTTAGTAGTGATAATAGCAATATTAAACTGGTTTCTTAAGAATAAAAGTGCCCATGTTCGTTACCTGCTCTGGATGATTGTGCTTGCTAAATGTCTTATGCCGCCTTTAGTGACAATACCAGTAGCGATTCTGCCGGAACAAAGTACAGTTGAACAAACATCTACAATGCCAGTCATTAAACCAATAATAGCTACTGAAAATACCTCAGTTCCGGAAGAACCGGTACGACAATTTACAACTGAACCAGAATTTTCGGAACCAATTGTCACAAAAAAAACTATAACGCTTACTCTGCGTCAATGGCTTGGAATTGCCTGGCTAATCGGTATAGTTATATATGCTACTGTGGTTTTAACAAAAGCCTTACGAACCGAAATATGGCTCAGGCGTAAGAAAAAACCATTACCAGACATATACCAAGTCAGAATTGAAGATTTGTTTTACAAGTTAAAATTAAAGAAATTCCCTAAAATATGGTTGGTTGAAGGTATAGGCCAGCCCTTCGTATGGGGTACATTTCGAGGTTCAATTTACCTGCCCTGCGATTTTATAAAAATCAATAATAGTGAACAATTGCAAGGAATTTTAGGGCATGAGCTAAGTCATATTATCCGTTTCGATATTATGATAAATCTTCTGCAAATAATCACGCAGGGAATATTCTGGTTTCATCCATTTGTCTGGCTGGCTAATAAAAAAATCCGTGCTGAGAGAGAAAAATGCTGCGATGAAATGACTATTGCACATTTAGGCACGCAAACAAGAGAGTATAGTAAAGCGATTGTGAACATATTAATTTCGGAGTATAAAAATAATACTCAAAACATACCATCGCTGGCTATTGTAGGACCTGTCAAAAATATTGAGGAAAGGATAAAAACCATGTTAAAACCGGGAAAAATATTCTATAAACGTCCAAGCATTATTTCAATAACAGCGGTTTTTCTTATAGCTTTAATAGTAGTCCCAACCGCACTTGTTCTTACCGCTTGTGCCGAGAATTCTGCATCCGGACAAGAAGTAAGCTCACAGCCGCCAATACAAATAATACAATCGGGAAATTCTAAAATAATAAAATTCTCAAAAGAAGCTGGAGAAGATTACAAACGCCGTAATCCCCCAATAGGTGAAAGAGCAATGATTCACCGGAACGTTAATATAACCCGAACATATACACCGGTGGTAATCGATGGCATTGCAGAAAATACATGGTCCGGTATCCCGCAGGAAATGCTCAGTAATAAGATTGCTTCGCCGGAGTCTCCAGGTAAAAGTGTATCGGCGGTATATAAAGCCATGTGGGATAATGATAATCTTTATGTTTTTGTTCATGTATCTGACGAATCACGACAGAGTGACTCTGCTGATTTTACCCAGGATGATTCTATCGAAATATTCCTTGATGCCGATAATTCCAAAACAGGTGATTACGATGATAATGATTATCATTTCTATTTCAAATGGAACGAAGATAATCCTGTAATAGGACTTGCAAGCGGCAAAAAGCTTCCTGATGGTATCCAATACAAACTTGCCTCGTTAGGAAATGATACCGGCTATAATCTTGAAGTTATGTTCCCCTGGAAATCAATTGGAACAAAAGCGTACCCCAATGCACTTATCGGCATCGATTTTCATGTAAATGACGACGATGATGGCGGTAATCGAGACTATAAAGTGACATGGTGCGATAGAGGAGATTTGGCATCACAGAATACCTGCTTGTTCGGAACCGCAAGAATGACCGGCTTAGTTGGTTGGTGGAAATTCGACGAAAGCGAAGGAACCATCGCGGCTGATAGTTCTGGAAACGGAAATTCCGGCAGATTAATTGGTGACGCAAAATGGCAACCCTCAGGTGGTAAATCAGGCGGTGCAATATATTTGGATGGTGACCGGGATTATGTAGTTATCTCGAATACTCAGAATTTCAATATTACCGATACGATAACTGTTTGTGCATGGGTAAAAACAGAACCTGAAAATAATAATTGGGCGACAATTATGGGCAAAGGAAATTCATGGCATCTATATTCAGGTTTCCCTGAAGACAAATATTATTTTCAAATCAATAATATGACTCCATCCAATCCACGAGAGTTCAAAGCCGGAAAGTGGCATCACGTTGTCGGTGTATATGACAGCAAATACCTCGGTGAAGTTCGTATATATATAGATGGGAAATTCGATGTTTCAAGAAAGCCAGAACAAGTAATAAGTCCCAGTACAGGAATAAGTATAAGCGATCTTCCTGTTTGCATTGGTGAGAATCTCCAAACAGGAGGCCGCGAATGGAAAGGTCTTATCGATGATGTTAGAATATATAATTATGCACTGAGTGAAAATGAGATTTTAGATTTATACAAAGGTAAATAGTTTAATTAGTCTTATGATTGTGTAAAGGTGGAATTTTCTATTTTGAGTTCACTATAAGACGCATGAACTCTTCGAGGTTTGTTTGTTTATATATGGGCAGGTAATCGTAGCGGCCGAGTTCTTCTTTTGTAGAAGGGACATATAATGATAAGCCGCAGCGCCAGGATTGGTCGATAGGTATATAGCCTTCGTATTCGGGACTGTAGTTTTTGAAACTGACATTTTCGACAAGCGATGTATCGCACCAGCCGAAAAAAGTCTGCAATTGGTTTTGTGCGATATTATTATTTGCGAGGCTCAGAGACTTTAAATACGTTTGGAAATCATAAAACTTCTCATCAGTATGCTCGAACATGAACCGGATATCTTTCGGAGCTTCGAGACTTTCAGCCTGAGTAAATGCATTAAGAACAGGAGTGATTTTTTGCGGCAGTTCTTTCATTTTATCCGTATTAATTAATGTATAAATGTTATAATGCTCATCTTCTTTCATTATTGTTTCTGCAAGTGCCCTGCCTGTAATTTCAGGATTACCCGTTATGGCTTGAAGTGTTTTTGTATAATACGTATTCGGCGCACCAACCGCAACTGGGGAAGCCATGAGATATTCGCATGTATCGGTAAAACTGTAAAGACTCTGAATCTGCGCTTTTCCGCATTGCTGGAGAAAAAGCAATCTTACTTTACCATCGACATTCTGATTGAAATCAGCGAGGATTTTCGCGACGTGGTCAGCCTGGAACCATTTTCCAGAAGGAAACTTTTTATTAGCTTTTACCTTACTAAAAGGTCTTTCGTCGAGGCACATACTATTCAGCATGCCGCCATGATTGGTGAAAACGACACAGTAATTTTCAGCTTTCCATTTGTCACTTATCCAGTCGAGGAATTCCTCCAACTCTTTCGTATCGGCACTATCTTCTCTCCGGAGGAATTTTTCATTAACGTTTATCTCTCCATCCGAATAAGTCTGTATAATCCGTTTCATTCCTTTATTATCAGAAAAATCTATCTGTGTTATGACAGCAATTTCATCATTTGAAATGCCTTTAGATAGCTCATTTATAATCTGAGTGCCATACCTGCCCAGATTATTGTCATACGACATATAGTAAACAAAAACCCACTTATAGTTATGTTTGTTCGTGGAAAGCAGTTCAAACGCCAATAAAGGAATCCATAGTATAATAAATACAATCCATATATGGTTCTTCGATTTTTCCATACACTATCTCTTTCAATTCTGCTTCATATTATCCTAATTATAACAAAATTTATTTTCTAAGGCAAAAAAAGAAAATAATATTCAAAAAAGGATAAAAATGTAACAAAACGGTAACAATTCCAGTGCAAAATACTCCTATGAAAAAAAGACTTTTTATGATAATTTAATACGAAAGGAGTAAAAGTTATGGAACAGTTAAAAGTCACAAAAGAATTGAGTAAAATCATTGTCTTATTATTAGTCTTTGTCAATTCAGTTTACGCCGCTTCTACAAAGCAGGCCAGCGTATTACTGCAGGAAGCTCTGTATGCAGAAGAAATTGAAGGCGACATCAATACTGCGATAAAAATCTATCAGCAGATTATCGATGACGATTCGGCGCAGGAGAACTATGTAGCACAGGCACTATATCGTCAGGGTATGTGCTATATGAAAGTTCAGAATGAAAATCAGGCGAAAGGAAATTTTACAAGGTTAGTAACAAATTTCAGCGACCAGACAAATATTATAGAAAAGGTTAAGCCCCTTCTCGAGGATATTGGCAATGCTGATCCGGCAGCCCTGATGCCTCCTGAGACTTTGTTCTACGCTGAGATAGGCAGCCCAGGTAAGCAGATAGAAACTATATTTAATATGTTAAAGGGCAGTCCCCTTGAAAATCCATGGGCTCTTATCGGCGATAATATGCCTGAAACTTCTAATGACCAGATGGGAAATATTGTTAGTGGTCTTCTCAATCCAAGTATGATGGCAGAGTTAAGGAAAATCAGGGGAATGGGTGTAGGTATTACAGGTATACCTCAAAATGACGTTCCGCCCGGTATCCTTGTTTTATTCCCCGGCAAGAGCGATGCCTTAAAAGGCCTGCTTCAAATGGTACTAACTATGGTAGGAAAGCCTGTTGACAGTATTGAAGGTATGAACTGCATAGAGTTTACCGCAGGCGGAGGAGCCGCATATAATGATTCTACAGTTATAATGGTTAGTCCACTGGCTTATGAAGCCGGGCAATTGGAATGGTGTGTTAAGCAATACAAAGGAATTACTAATGAACCGACATTAGCTTCAAGCAACAAATCATTCGCACAGGTAAGTAAGCAGGCTCGCCAATCAAATGCTCTGACAATATGGGCGGATATTAATTCATTCTATACAAAGCTTATGGAAATTATTCCGCCCGATGCTATTCCTGTTCAAATTCATATTGCCAACGGAATAGTCGATTTTAAAAATATAAAGGACTTGATAGCTTCTCTATCAATAGAACAAAATAGTGTGTCGCTCGAAACCAATATCGCACTTAATGGAGGCCATAACTGTATTGCTTACAATATGATTCGCACGCCAAATCTCAATAAAAACAGTTTTCAGGCGATACCACCTGAAACAATAGGATTATTGAGTTTCGCTTTAAATGACGCAGCAAGTGCTCAAGCCGCATCAATAGGAAGCCAGCTTCAGAATATAACCGGTCTTGACTTCGGAAGAGAGATTTTTGGAAATATTGAACAAATAACTTTATTCCTAACACCTGCGAAAAATACATCCGCACAAATCCCTAATCCGGCAATTGCTTTCGGAGGTAACCTTGGTCTTGCTATTACAAGCCGAAATCCTCAGCAAACAAGACAGATAATTGAACAATTGCTCACAATACCCGGTTTAGTAACCAGAAATCCAAATAACAATCAAACTCTGGAGGCATCAGGCAAATATACTATTGATCTTAACAATGGTATGAAACTAAATTGCTGCCAAAACAAAAATACAACTATTATTTCCTTAAATCCTGAAATAATCGATGCTTCTCTTAACTCAATACAATCACAAAAATCAGCTATGACAGAAGGAGTTTTAAAAAAACCTATTTCTGAAATATCCTCCAGTACCAGTAAGATTCTTATGCTTAATCTTGGTGGTTTTATACAGACTGGGCAGCCATTTATCAATGCCGGTTCCGAAGAAACCACAACAGCCCTTCGCAATCTATTAGGTCAAATAGCATCAGAATGTAAAGATAGTACCTTCCAGATGCGGACCAATGAAAGCCAGAATAATTTTAATATTCGCGCCGGTATTTTTAACCTCCCTCCACTCAGCAATGTCTTTACCCCAATAATGCAGATTGTAAATATTATGCCAAAAACACAGCAGAATTCAGGCGGCTGGGAAAAAATTGACACTACTCCAGTAGCTATCGCTCATACAGACAACGCTCCTGTTATAGACGGCAAAGCCGAACAAATATGGGAAAAAGCGAAATCACACAGACTCGAAAACAGGATATATTCCAATAATTTCACTTTGGAAGATTTAGATGCAGTCTATAGTGCATTGTGGGATAAAGACAACCTTTATGTATATGTGCATGTAGTTGATGATTCGCTAAAGAATGATTCAGATGAACACTATCAGGATGATTCCATCGAGATATTCATTGACGCAGATAATTCAAAATCCGGAGAATACAGCAACAAGGATTATCAATATTACTTTAGTTGGGATAAAGATAAACCAAGTGCTGGAATTTATAATAGAGGTAATATTCAAGATAGTATTAAATATAAATTAGTCACACATGATAAAGGTTACAGCCTCGAGGTTATGTTCCCATGGGCAACTCTCGGTACCAAAGCTTTTCCGGGTGCTAAGATTGGTCTTGATATTCATGTAAACGACGATGATGACGGCGGAGACCGTGACAGCAAAATCACATGGCGTGACACACAGGATTCCGCATGGGAAAACACTAAATTCTTCGGAACGGCTGAACTGGCGGATATGAGCTTATTGTATCAGGATACAATTAAAAACTAAGTTTATTTTAATTTTGTTTGTGATTATTAATAAAACGTGATAGTTAAAAATACTAAAAATTTAGAACAAGATAAAATGCAATGGGTAATATTACTGCTTGCGGGGGCAGTGATATTACCCACTATTTGCCTGCTCTGGTTTATGACTCAAGCAGTTAGAAACGAACGTCTTGCTATTAAAGAAAAACTTTTAAGTGTATATAGTAATAGTGTAAATACATCACTAAAGCGTACCCTTGACGACGATTGGCTCAGGCTCAATTTAACATTTCCATTTGCTAACGCTTATCTTATTTTCGATGAAAATGATAATCTTATTTTTCCGGTTGAAAACACAAGCGAAGATATCATTTCTGATGATATTTTTAACAAAGCTTATAAACTTGAATATACTGATAATAATCCTGATCATGCGATAGCGGAATATAATTTAATTACGGAAACTTCACAAAAAGACGCTTTGCGTATAAAAGCGGAGATCGCTTCAATAAGATGCTTGAGAAAACTCAATCAGTTAGATAATGCAATTGCCAAATCACGTAAAGTTCTTTCTAAATACAATGATGAAGATATACATATTCGTACACAAAAAGTAAGAGTGTATTTATTACTGATAGAAATGCTCCTGCAGAATAATAGTATTGATATCAAAAATGAATTATCCGAAATGTTTGACTATGCGTCTGATAATATCGCAACAGATGATAACCTTTATTTGTTTGGGACAAATCAACAAACTACTAAACCAATTCCGACATCTTTACAGCTTATAGTTCTTGAACGATTCATATCGTTTGCTGAGCCAATAAAGAAAGACACACTAATTTCCAAAAAAGTTAAAAGAGCAGAAACTCTAATACCAAAATTGAAATTATCGCTTGAGATGGCCAACTTATTCAAAGACCTTTCCTTTATCACGATTAAAGGTACCAATAGTCATATATTCAGATTAGACACTCAAGAGCAACTCTATGCACAATATAATCATGATAATTCTAATTTTGCTGTACGTAAATACCTGAAAATATATAGTCAGGAAAGTATAGTACATATTTTTTATCCTTTTGTGGATGACATCGAGAAATTACCTTCTAAATGCATGATTTATGATGAAAAAGGCGATGTTGTTTGCGGTGTAAAAATAGCTTCAAAGCCTTTTATAAAGTCAGAAATAAATATTAATTATTTCCCAGGCTATACAACAGAACTTTATGTCCTTTCTTCAGATTTTGAAGACGCCGCTGATAAACAGGTTGCTGTTTACATATGGGCCGGAGTTTTGGTGATAGTTATGATTCTTGCGACAGGTGGATTCGCAGGCGGTACAATCAATAAGCAAATGAAAATGAATAAGCTCAAGAATGATTTTATCGCAACTATTACGCATGAGCTTAAAACCCCCCTTGCGTCTATAAGAGTGCTTGCTGATACTTTACTTGAAGGTAATTATAATGACCAGAAACAGGTTAAAGAATATTTGGGATTAATTTGCAAGGAAAACAAGCGGCTAACTGGTTTGATAGATAATTTTCTTACATTCTCACGTATGGAACGCAATAAGCAGGTCTTTACATTTGAAAAAGTGAGTCCGGCTGATATAGCGAAATCCGCTATCGAAGCGATACAAACAAAATATAATCAAAAGAATTGTCACTTTTCTCAAAAGATTGATGATGATATACTGCCAATATCAGTAGATAAAGATGCAATAGTCACGGTGCTTGTTAATCTTTTGGACAATGCCTGCAAATATACTTATGATAATAAAAATATTGAGTTCAAAGTTTTCAGTGAAGGCGAAAATGTATGTTTCTCGGTAAAGGACAACGGGATAGGAATGACAAAAAGGCAGATCAGAAAGATATTCGAGAGGTTTTACCAGGCTGACACAAGCCTATCACGACGGGCCGAAGGTACCGGTCTGGGATTATCAATTGTGAAATTCATTCTCGATGCGCATAAAGCAACAATTGAAGTTAAAAGCCAGCCTGAAAAAGGAAGTACTTTTATTGTAAGAATACCAATTCTATAACAAATAAGATAAATAACATGGAAAAAGTACTGATAATTGAAGATGACCCAACAATGCTTCGCGGCCTGAAGGATAACTTTGAGTACGCAGGTTATAATGTAGTAACTGCCTGTGATGGCGAAGAAGGCCTGAACGCCGCTCTTGATGCTAAACCTGATTTGATTATTCTCGATATAATGCTTCCTAAGATAAACGGCTACGAAATATGCAGGCTTATACGAAAAGAAAAACTTGACATGCCTATAATCATGCTCACGGCCAAAGGAGAAGAATCGGATATTATTCTTGGTCTTAATCTCGGCGCAGATGATTATGTTACCAAGCCATTCAGTATAAAAGAGCTTCTTGCGCGTACGGCCGCGTTTTTGCGCAGGAGCAGACAAACGGAAGAGAACGTTTACGAATTTGCCGATTTTCGACTCGATATTGCGGCAAGAAAGCTCTCCTGTAAAGGAAATGAAATAAAACTGTCGCCAAAAGAGTTCAGCCTGCTCGAATTGTTCTTAAAAAGACAGGGACGAGCGCTTACAAGAGACGATATACTAAACAATGTCTGGGGATACGATTGCTTTACAGGTTCACGAAGTATAGACAGGTTTATCACTACATTAAGAAATAAGATAGAGCCTGATCCACACAATCCGATATTTATTCGCACAATCAGGGAAATTGGCTATAAATTCGAGCTTCCAGAGTAATGACATAAATTATCGTAAACATGCTGTTATATAGCAAACAATTGTCGCAAGAACGACGAAAATAATCCCTGCTATACGGTACTGAATATCAGAAAGAGAACTCCATATGCTCGCAAAATGACTATACTTTTCAGTTCCAATCATGAGGAAAAACAACGCTAAACAAGCCATCGCTATCGCAGATAAAATATAAAACACTGATACCCCTGAAAATACTATGGAAATCAAGACAAAAATCGCACAAAAAGCAAACAGCAAACCATACAAAACACCCCATATCGGCCCCATGGATTCATTGATATAATCAAGTGATTTGCGATATAATGAAGGATTAAATATTAAGATAGACGCATCAGCCGCCAAACAAAACGAAATTATAAACATTAATAAATACATAAGGTGTTTTTAACACTAAATTTAACTCTTGTAAACAATTTATAAGACAATTAGATTTGGTTTATCTTTAATTATAGATTTTCAACATACTCAATTTATATTCAGTTGCATTATTAATTAAGTAACTAATCTCGAAAAATGAATTTTTGGGCAATTCTTTGAATAATTTCTATTACAAACATCGCTTTTTCTGTATTTTTTTTACCACAAACACTAATTTTCTTCTTTTTTCTTGACAAGTCAAAATGCTATTTGCTATTATTATAATTAAGAGTAATAATTTTATGTAGTACGTAAGCGTAGGAAAAACTCCTGCAACACATTATTTTTATTACGGGAGCTTTTCTTCTATTTTATATTACAACGACCAAAACAAGCAATTATATAAACATACATTATTATATTTGAGGATTATATTAATAATTATTAGATGCTATTAATCAAGGAAGGAGGTGAATAACTCCAAATCAATATCCTGGGCAGAGAATATTGACTATTACCACGGAAGGTAATTATCTTAAAAATTGTGTATCGTTTTTGTGGACAAGTGCGTAATTGTAAAAAAAAGAAAAGTTATATTGAGAATTTTTTAAATATAAGTTTAATATCTTTCTTTTTCGTTTTCTTATAGATAAATCTTTCTCAATAAAAAGCGAAAATATTTCTTTAGAAAAGGAGGAAAACATGTACAAAAAAATGTGTTTATTAACCTGTTTTATTGTTATTGTTAGCGTAGCAAACATAGCTGCAGCTCTCGACCAGCCTATCGCATACTACCCAATGAATGATGGTTCGGGCACAACTGTAGAAGATGCCTCTGGTAATGGTAATGATGGTACAATAATTGGTGCCCTTGAATGGGTAGAGGGAGCACCAGACTATGGTACAGGTCTTGATTTTCCGGCAACGGCTGGAAATTACGTCAATTGTGGAACATTTGATCCTTCAGGTGGTGATAATATATTGACTGTTTCAGCCTGGTTTAAAATTGAAACATTAGGCGGCTACCAATGTATTGTTGGTAAAGCTGTTGAGGAATCTGCCGGTGCAGTGCAGTGGCAATTAACTCTTACTGCAACTGGACAGTTGGGATTTAACCTTGGCGCTGGATTTGCCGCTATCAGTGATGCTGTAACTGCCGGAGAATGGCATCATGCAGCAATGACATTAAATGGAAGCGATGGAGAACTTTTCCTGGATGGAGTATCAGTAGGAACACGTACAGGTCTTGGATTAAATGCTGCCAGAGTCGATGACCCTGTAATGATTGGTGTTGTAAGATCTTTCTTGTTCAATGGTATTATTGATGAAGTAGCTTTGTTTCATGCTGCTCTTAGTCAGGCTGATATTCAGGATGTTATGAATGGAGCCTTGACTGTAAAAGGTCCTGCTACTGGTGCAAATCCAGGTAATGGCGCTAAAGACATTCCTATTAGTTACACAACTCTTACCTGGAAACCTGGTCCATTTGCTTATACTCATGATGTATTCTTCGGTACAGATTTCAACGATGTTAATGATTCGACCGTAGATACCGTTCTTGGTGATACGATTATATCTCCTGCTCAGGAATATGATGCAAATTCATACAGTCCTGGAAAGCTTGAGTATGGTACGACATATTATTGGAGAATCGATGAAGCTAACGAGGCGCCGGACGATACAGTGTTCAAAGGCAAAGTCTGGAGCTTTACAACAGAACCGGAAGGTATTGAACTGGGTATTGAAAATGTCGTTGGTGTAGAGGCTTATTCGCCTTCTATGGTATATGAGTATCAGGAACCAAATACTACATACAACGGAATCGGACTTGATGCCAATGATATGCACGACACTGATACCCATTCAATGTGG
>JAFGPS010000056.1 GCA_016936075.1 Sedimentisphaerales bacterium
AATTGATGTCCTGAAACCTAAAAACAGCAGCAAAATAACAACCACCATGATTAACGCCGCCATTATATTATTCTCAAGATCTATAACAATATTGCGAATATATTTTGCCATATCATAAGTTATGTCAAATTCCAATCCTTCAGGGGCAACTTCTCTTGCCTGATCAATTATCGCCTTTATATAGTCAGATATAAAAACCACATTTGATCCAGCTCGCTTTTGGACGCTAAGGGTAATGTTGTCTTTTCCGTTATGACGCGAATAAGTACTTCGGTCTTTGAAGGCAGCCTTAACTCTTGCAACATCCGCCAAATAAATAGGTTTGCCGTCGCGAACTGTAAGTAAAAGATGGTCTACTTCCTCGGCAGTGACAAGCTCTGCCGGAACTCTTATATTAAACTTGGTACCTTTAGTTTCAAGACTTCCCGCTGAAATATTAACATTTTCCGAAGGAATCAACGCAAGTATTTCCGAAACAGTAAGGTTATACATAGCCAAACGGTCAGGATCAAATTCAAGCCTGATTTCCGGTTCAAGGTCACCCATGATTTCGACTTTTAAAACACCTGGAACCATTTCAATCTGGTCCTGCAATTTGTCGGCAATCCCCTTAAGCTGGACGGGCGAGACATCGCCTGAGATACTAATATATATTACAGGTAATTCAGCAAGATTAATTTCAGTAATAATCGGCTCTTCGGCATCTAAAGGTAATTCACCTTTGGCAATATCAACCCTGTCCCTTACTCGCTGAAGCGCCACATTGGTAGGCACATCAGGAGTGAACTCAACGCTTATCAGTGAAAGTCCTTCGGCGCTGCTTGAGGTTATTTCCTTCACGCCGCTTATACTGTTAAGTTCCTTTTCGATTTTCATCGTAATTGATGTTTCGATATCCTCTGGTGAAACACCTTCATGCATCGTACTTATCATAATTTGAGGAATCGGGATATCAGGAAAAGCTTCACGCGGCAATGTCATATAGCTATAGCCCCCTGCTATAACAATGATAAGCCCAATCATTGCAATCGTAGTTCTGTTCTTTATGGCAACATCTGTTAGTAACATAGTATTTTATTGATCCTCATCGACGATATTAACTGTTTGGCCCGGCACAACAAGACGATGACCAGACACAATTAAATGTTCATCCTTTTGCAACCCGCTTTTTATCTGAACCTTATCTCCTTTAATAATTCCAATCTCAACATCACGCCTTTTCGCAACTGAGGAATTGGCTATGTACACTGAATTGCCATTTTCCATTGGTATCACTGCTGCAAGCGGAATCAAAATAACATCTTTAAGAATCTGTCTTGTTAAAACAACACTTACAATCTGGCCGCTATGCAGGCATTTTTCTTCGTTGGCAAGTGTTATTTCAATACGAGTTGAACGCGTTAAATTGTCAGCAAGAGCACTTATAAATGTAACATCTCCGTTCATGACTTTTTCCTGGCCTTTGAAATCAGCATGAACTTCTGCCTGCTCACCCGTACTAAAGAAAGAAATGTCACGTTCTGGGATATCAACTACAACTTTAACTGTATCGTTATCCACGATTTCAGCTACAGGTGTTCCCGGCTGAATATATTCACCTTCCTCAACTGGAATCATATTTAATACACCGCTCGTCGGAGCAAATATGCTCGCTCTCTCAATTCTTGTCTTGATTTCATTGAACTGCGCCTTACTGATATCGAGCTTTGTTTTTGCGTTATCCAAATCGCTTTGTGCAATTGCTTCATCTTTAACAAGATTGGCCATGCGTTTATATTCGATTTCATCTCTCTTAAGTTGAGATTCAGCCATTTCATACTGCGGCTCAAGCAAGTCTGTATTAAGCTTTAAAAGCAAATCACCTTTCTTGACAATTGCACCTTCGGTAACTGGAATACTTTCAATTCGTCCATCAATTTCAGTTGAAATCGTAACTATTCTGTTTGGTTCAACTACTCCAGGAAGCTTGAACATATCCGCAAACTCAGATTCCGGAACAACATTTATTACTTTTACATTAACTGGTTGTGCCTCTAAAGCTTCAGTTTTATCTTCATTTTTGGGTATTTTACCTATTAAAGTCAAACCAGCGATTGCCGCAAAAATTATTACAAGCTTAATAATATTGCGAATAAACCAGTTTCCGGCTTTTTTCTTTGTCTTAGTTACTTCAGTTTGTTTTTTCATAAATATTTTTCCAAATCATTTTAACCATTTATTATATAATGACTTACCAGCGAAACAACTCAGCTTTTTCTCATTTCTACAAGTTAAATAAGGCCCATAAACAGTCGTTTTATACGGCAGTTTAAAACAAGCGTTTGCACAAATCAAGATATTTTCACTTTTTTCCAATAAATTTCCTATTCCTGAAAATCGTACACTAATTGTAGTAAACCTGATTTTTAATATAAAATGCAAAAATATTAAAAAAAAGAATCAACAAAAACATATCGAGATCGGCCTTATATATATAGACTTGGATTTTTTATCTTCACTAAGACCGAGGGCGTATGACAGGCGAAATTTGCGTCCTCGGTCCACTATTAATTATATTTGACATGAAAAGCAATTCTAATTAACAAGACGCTTTTTCAGGCGTTTTATGGCCAAATAGCCGAAAACGACAATAAATAAAATGATATAAATCATATCAAAGAACAGAATCGGTTTATAATCGTTCGTACAGATTGCTCTTACTAATCTGACTGAATGTGTAAGCGGTACAAGTTCTGCTATGGGCCTGATTGTATCAGGTAAGTTCTCAATCGGGAAGACTACACCTGAGAAAAAGAACATCGGGGAAATAAAGCCTGTGAAATAAAAATTGAAGTGATTAATGCTTTTCACAAAAGAAGTTATAAACAATGAAAGAGACGCAAACATCAATCCTGTAAAGAATCCAACAAACGGCGTTAATAAGGCATATGGAAATGCAATAATCCTAAAAAGAGAAAGAACGCACAAGACCGCGGAAGTGAAGAAAAATCCTTTCGTTCCGGCCCAGAGTATTTCACCGACAATAAGATTATTAACTGTCATTGGAGCCGCAAGCATACCATCGTACACCTTATCAAACTCAAGACGTAAAAACGTTCCATAGCTGCATTCAAAGGCAGCAGTGAACATTGCCGTAGTTACAAGCAGACCTGTCCCAAGATATTCAATATACGACACACCGCCCATATCATCGTTAATATATTTGCCAAGCCCAATTCCTATACCCGCAAGAAAAATCAGAGGCTCAAGGAACGGTGGGAATCCATTACTTAAAATACTTTGCGTGTAAACCCGCATGTGCCTGAACCAGACACTGTAAAGACGCATATGCAGTGGCGGATACTGGCGAGATTTAACCTTAGTCATTTAATTGTCTCCCTGTTATATGCAGAAAAACATCTTCAAGGTTTGTTTGCCTGATTAGGAAATTGCCTGATTCCATGCAATTATCTGCAAAATTTTTCAAAACACTGATATCATTCGAATAATAACGCATCACACCGGGAGAGTCTTCAATTCTTATATTTTCTTGAGGCTTTTCCCTGCACTCTTTGCTGATATGTTCAGCATTAAGAATTTCCAAAACGAATTTCTCAATATTTTCATCCAGCAATTTCGACGGCTTGCCTTCCATGATTTTACTTCCTTTGTGCATAATCAATATATGATTGCAAAGTTGAAATGCTTCTTCCATATAATGAGTCGTCAGTAAAACAGTTGTATTTTGTTTCTGTAACTGTCGAATTTTGTCCCAAATAACATGACGCACCTGCGGATCAAGCCCGGTTGTAGGCTCATCCAGAATAAGCAGCTTCGGCTGGTTCAGAAGAGCCCTTGCAATTACGAGTCTTCTTTTCATTCCGCCGGACAGTTCCTTGATTTTTGAGTTGATTTTCTCTTTGAGTTCAAAAAAATCGAGAAGATATTCGATGCGTTCTTTAGCTTCGGAAGCCTTTATATTATAGAATTTAGAATAAATCCTCAAATTCTGAAAAACATTCAGTTCTTCATCCAGGCTATCTTCCTGCTGAACCACGCCGGACAAGAATTTTATCGAAAGTTCATCTTTAGCCGGGTCATACCCGAAAACATCCACCTTGGTTTGTGGATTTTCATCTCTTGTGCATTTTCCATAGATTATTTTCATAGCCGTGGATTTGCCTGCACCATTCGGACCCAGAAATCCATAGCAATTTCCGGGTTCTACGGCGAAACTAAGATTGTTAAGGGCTTTTAAATCCCTGAAACTTTTATTCAAATTTTCTACAGTTATTATTGGCGCCATAATTATTTTCTACTTCATTATATTTTCATCTTTTTTATATCATTTTCCCTGGTATGAATCAAAAACGATGTATGTAACAATACGCCCGGCGAGATTCGAACTCACGACCCCCGGTTTAGGAAACCGGTGCTCTATCCTGCTGAGCTACGGGCGCAATTTAATATTGGGCTTGATTATATGTAAAAAATATGATTTTATCAAGAAAAAGGATTTTAAGAAATACACTTAAATAAGAAAGGAAAATCTTATGCCGGCCAACATTACTCATATGCTTATCGCTCACAAAGCACTCCAAACACTTAAGGCAAAAGGAATACCAGAATATGAGGATTTTGCAAATCTTATCGACAATACATCGAAGAAAAAGAATTATAAAGCATACTTAAATCTCGGAAGCGTTGGGCCGGACCTGTATTACTATGCCAATATGAAAAGCTCTGTAAAAGATATGCTTACTGAAGGTTTCGTTCAGGCCAAGGGAGTTACTCCATGGGCATATCATCTGCACTCGCATAGACCGAATGAATTTCCTTTGAAACTCGTCGAAGTAATGTTCAGCGATGTTATAAAAAACAAAGGCAAAATCCAACTGCTTGACGATGATTATAAAAAACTCGCTTATATAGCTGGCCATCTTACCCATATCGCCGCAGACCAGATTATTCATCCAGTCGTAAATAGTGTCGCAGGCCCCTACTATCGAAGCGGCGAAAATCGACAAAAACATCGCGAATGTGAAGTCTTTCAGGATTATTTCTTATATACTGAAATCTATCGCATTGAAGAAAAAAGCGGAGCAAAATACGACTTCTTCAAACAGGATTTTCGTAAATGGGCGGACTGTATCACTGGGGCAACTTTCAAAAATTCTGAAGACTGGTTCAGATACTTCATGCAGAGAGGTTTCGTGAAAACTTACAGTTCATGCCCCTCGGAAGATGATATAGAAAACTCAGTCGATAATCTCCTGCTCGTACTGCGGGTATGCCAACAGGTCGGGCCGTATAAAAAAGCACATAAGGAATATCAGGAAGAAAAAGAAAATTCACAAATGTACCTGGAATACATCAAAAACATCGACTATCTCAAGTTCTATCGCATGGCAATTGAATTGTCAGTTGTGTATCTGATTGCCCTTTACGAGATTTATTTCGTACTTAAAGAAGGAAAAGACTTTACTGAAAAGCATCATAAACGATTCCTGAAAATAGTCAGCGAAGCTGATTTGTCCTGCCCGCTTGAACAGAAAATATTAGAAAACGCAAGTGCGGCTCTTAAGAGTGAACGAAATATGGAGAAAACATTCAAAAAGCACTCCTTCGAACTGATTAATAAAACGAAATTTGTCACTGCAAACAGGATTTTCAAAACTTTAAGCGACAAGGATACTTTACGAATATAAAATATATGAATTCTGGATATAGTCCAGTTTTCCGTGTATAATTCGCCCATGGATTTATCGATAGTAATACCAGCGTATAATGAAAGAAAGAAAATTGAACGCGATATCAAAGATGCGTCAGGCTTTCTTGCGTCTAATCATTTAGCCGGTGAAATAATCATTGTCGATGACGGCAGCAAAGACAATACTTCAGAGATTGCAAAAAAAGCAGAAGTCCCATCCGGAGTAAAAGTCCAGGTCTTAAACGATGGCAATCACCATGGTAAAGGCTACGCCGTACGCAAAGGCATAGAACAAACGAGCGGCGAGTACGTAATGTTTGCCGATAGCGGCTGCTGCGTACCTTATAAAGATACACTTCTCGGTATTGATTTGATTAAAAAAGGTGAATGTGAAATTGCGCACGGTTCGAGAAAAATATCCGGATGTCACATAGAAAAACCTCAAAATATTTACAGACGAATCTGCTCAAAGATATTCCACTGGTTCGTCTTATACGACATGAAAGTCCCGGCGGAATTTACGGACACACAATGCGGCTTCAAAATCTACAAAGGTGACATCGCAAGACAATTATACAAACAATGCCAGACAGATGGCTTCGTTTTCGATATCGAAATTATTATGCTCGCTCAAAAAGCAGGCTACCGAATAAAAGAGTTCCCCATCGACTGGACATGCGATCCCGACACAAGATTATCCCCTTCCCGAAGCTCCTGGCGAATCCTCAAAGACCTACTCCAAATCAGAAAAAGCATGAGCAGAAAATAATCCACAGGCATTGCGAGACTTCGTAGCTTTAGCGAATTAGTCGCGGCAATCTTCAATCATATTTAATGAAACAACGAATAAACAAAACGCAAATAGCAAAAACGGGAAAATTGAACTTAAGTATATAAAATCCAAACGTAGCGTGGGCTGTGCCCACCAATTTGAAAACGGTGTGCTCAGCATACCCTACAAAAACTCAATTTCATTCCATGAGCCGAAACGTTTAATTGTGTTCTGATTACTATCGTCTTTGTCATCAAGAATAATCATTGCGGCGTGGTCAGAATGGTTTGAGCAGTATTTTTCTATTTCGTCTAAATCCATTATCATAAAAGCAGTTGAGAGTGCGTCGGCAACCGCTGCGGTTGGCGCTGATGACCATGAAGCTGCTTTTCCTTCGACCGGGTGACCTGTGCGGGGACTTATAATATGTCCTCCTTTTTTTACGCCGGAACTTCCTATCGCCCTGTTTTGTAAATACGCTTTTGCAATTATTTGTTTGCGGTTACTCGGATTGCTAAGTGACAAAGGCCATCCTTTTGTATCAGGGGGAGCATCAAGCGCAAGGACAGAACTGAATCCGCCAGAAATTAACGCTATGTCAATGCTCCACTCTCGCAGCATTTCGGCCATTTTATCTACGGCGTACCCTTTACCTACGCCGCCAAGGTCCATCTGAATCGGACTGACAGAAAGCCAAATCGCGTGAAGGCTCTCGTCAAGCTCGAGCAAATTCATTCCGATATTCTTTGAGGCTTTTTCAATTTCTTCCTGCGATGGCGTTCTTGCCGAGCCGTCCTTTTCATGCCAGCAATTAAACAATGGACCTATAGTGACATCAAACGCTTTATTTGTTTCATGGTACATCTGGTGACTGATTTTGAGACACTCGAATGCATCGAGGCTCAGACGTAAAATCTGTTTTGCGGGCAAGTGATTGATTCGAGTAATATCACTGCTTTCTTCAAACCTGCTAAGCTCCAATTCAAGTCTTTCCAACTCGAAGAAAGCGGCGTTAGCGGCCTGACTTGCGTATTTCTCATCTTCATGAACAATGAAAATCTCATATGTAGTTGCCATCGCTTCATGCGAGAAACGTTTCATGCCGGGAATCAGTGCAGGATTGTTTTCGATAGTTTTTTTCTGTTCTTGATTATCGTTCATTTTTCAGCCTGTTGTTTTAAGAATTCATCGGGGTCACCGGCATTTGCGGCTTCCCAAAGGTCCGAACGTACAAAGCCCATCAATTCCACTTTTGGTCTAAGATAAATATAGTAAGGAGCATCCTCGAATAAAAACATATATAAGTGACTTTCTTCTGCTGGAATTGAATCATCAAAAAGCTTTTTCGTTAAATCTGATTCGACTGATGGTAACGCAATTATCAAAGAAGCGGATTTTTCATTAAATGCAACGTTATTTCTCCATGCTACCGAAGAGAACGACCGCAAATACCAAGGCAAAGGCCAGTAATCATGTCCCGGAAAAATAACTTCAATGTACATATCTTTGCCTTTGGGATCAGCTTTTGCGTAATATTCGATTTTATCTAATGCTTCATAAATTTCGTTAGTCGGATGAGCATAAACATAAGGATTCCGGCTGTCGGCATAATACTTAAAATTATTCAAGTAGGACAAATAACCGAGATGAACAGCCGCGATTATTAATAAAATAGAAATTACTGCACGAGGTACAACTCTTTGAGTAATATTGATAAGCACAAAAGCACCGAATCCGGCTAACAGAATCATGCCGTGCAAAAAACTTAATGCACACCATGGAGTTTTATAAGGTATGACTGAATATATTACAGTCAAAATTAATGTATATATACTTATGAATCTTAAAAAATTCGAATCGGCACAAGATGTACACTTTTTAATAAATGAAGAAACGAAACCAACTATCGCTAAAATTACAATTAAAGCTTCGGTCCATATAGGCCCGGTTTCGAATCTATAAAATATCAACATCTTCAGGTAATAGTACCAGGGATGATTATGGATGTCACTGGTACCGGCACGATTCAAATATGTTTTATAGGTAAGAATGGAATCGCTTATCCCCTGCATATTGGTAAAAAAAGAAGAAAAGAAAAGAACCGAAACAATACAGGCGGCAATCAGGCCGGCAACCAAATGTATTATCTTTATTTTTTTTACGTTCTCCGTATTCTGTTCATTCTTCCTGTGAAAAATCATGACAGCCGCAAGTGCAAGAAGCATCGCACCCAATGAAATAATAAACGTTTCTTTTGTTGCGTTCATTAATCCAATAAATACCCCTGCCAAAATTGCCCAGATGATTTTTCTATCCCGATAATACCTGTAGCCTGAAACAATCGTACCGAAAGTGAAACAAACCAGAAGCATTTCCTGGATATAGTACCTGCTGTAAAAAACCATCGCGGGAGAAATTGCGGTTAGAATCGCGGCAAAAATCGATGCATTCTCACCAAGTCCATCTGAAATCAGCAAGATAAAAAGAATAAGCAAAACGCCGCAGATAACAGGTACGATGCGCAAAGTAAATTCATTTACTTCAGTAAGAGTATCCGCAGAAGAAAGACTTGCGGGGATTAAAGTCAAATAGTTTAAAGTAGGCCCATGGTATTCATATGGGTCATACTTGTATATATTTTTCTCGAGCAGCTTACCAAATTTGATAGCATGAACCGCTTCATCACCGTGCATTGGGCGCTGGTCGAGCCGCGGCAGGCGCAGCACAAGCGCGGCGATTGTCGCGACCAGGATAAGGACGCAACATTTCCTTGTCATATTATTACTTTATTTCCCTGCCGTAAACGCTGATTTCGATATAATGATTCAGGTCGTCGTTTGAGTTTTTATTGCTATGAAGACGAACATATCGCCCTTTTACTTTTTTGGCGTCAAGAAGTTTGCCTTCATTTGTTTCGATATAATTCAAATCCTTACCAACACCTAAACCATAAGAGTTATCATTATCATTATTGAAAATCGTTTTAACATCCATCAGGAAATCCGGCTCAGTACCAACCTGAGCTATTACATCGAAATAAACTCTCGGCTGCAAATGATAATGCCAAACTACGATAGCCCAAATTTCATACTCTTTTCCAAGGTCAATTGTAACATGCTGCTTGAAAGGCATTAACTCAACGAAACTACCATCTGAGGCTTCTTTATCTCCGTCTGTAATATATTTCAATCTTCCAATAATCGGGTCATCATCGCTGCTTGTTACAGGCTTGCCAAGTGAAATAAGTTTCGTATCAGGAGGAGCTAAAAATGGAGGACGCGGCTTGCCGAGAGGTTTTTCGAGATTTCCAACTGTAATATCCTGCGGTGTACCTACGAACATAGCTGCCGGCAAATTAATGTCTATCGGCTTCCAGCCTGTTTTATCAACGGTATCTTCCTTTGCCTGGCTTGTCGGTGTAGAAGGCTCATTAGCAAAAGCCTTGAGAGTACACATTGATATTAAAGCAACACACAATACAACAAGAACAATTTTCAAATTATAACTTAAATTCATCTTAATCATTTTTTAATCCTAAAATTAATCCTCTATTTAATATCCAACTGTGTAAAATTACAAAATTATCAATTTTAATACAATATTATGTTATTCTATTTATATGACGTTGTCAAGGCGGCAATTAGTATAAATCCCAGGCATTTTTTCTATATTATGAGATTATATTTTTGCTAAGTCTCTGTCAACACGGTTTTTACGCCGCCATATATAAAAAAAACAGCAGGGAGAAGACCAATCAACTCCCCGCTGCTATAATCAAATTTATTCAGAATTTATTTCTACTTGCTTTCAGTAGAAGCTGCTGCCATTTCAACAACAGGCGGTTCCAAGCCAAACTCAGCAAGAATAAGATATACAGCCAAGCCAACGATAAATGACATAAGCGTTTCAAGTCCATAACCAAAGCCAATTCCCGGAATTACTCCAAGAATACCAACGAAGAATCCGAGTGCCCAGGCAATATAACCTGCCCAGTTGATACCTGCTCGTGGTCCTGACCATTCTCTGTTACGTAAATAATCTGCGGTCATTGCGCCAATGATTGGTCCGAATGAGGCACCAATAATTAAAAAGAAACTTACAATATCATTAGCTATACCAGTAGCAGCTAAGATAAGACCAATCGCTCCGGCTCCCATAGTGAGTCCAACTCTCGGGAGTTTCGGAAACATTGTTGAAAAAGAATTCGCCGCCAAAAATGCACAAAAACCTGTCGGGCAAATACAGGCAA
>JAFGPS010000057.1 GCA_016936075.1 Sedimentisphaerales bacterium
CCTCGAAATGCCGAGGCTTTTATTTCCAATAGATTATCATCCGGAGTATCAATATCAACAGTAAATAAGGATATCCGTACGCTAAAAAGAATTTTTAACCTTGCAATTGATCCAAGAGGTTATCTTCATGAAAATCAGAATCCTTTTGTGAAAATCAAGCAGAGAAAGACTACACCGAAGCAATTGCGTTATGTAAGTATTCAAGAGTATAAGAAGCTTCTTGGATCAACAGACAAAATATGGTGGAAAGCTCTGTTAGCTATTGCATACGGAAGCGGTCTTCGCAGGCAGGAAATTCTCTATTTGACCTGGTCTGATATTGATTTTGAAAACAGGCAGATTAGAGTAACAGCAAAGCAACAAACCGAAAAAACTATTGAGTGGGAGCCAAAAGATCATGAAACACGAGTCCTTCCGATGACTGAACAGGCTTCGCAATTTCTGGCAGACCTGCAATTAATTTGTCCAGAGGGACATTCATATCCTTTTATTTCTATAGACAGGTTTGAAAGAATCATTAAATCCAAGCAAGATTCAGTATCGGATCATAATAACTTAATAAGGGATTTCAAAGTTATTCAGAAGCATGCAGACATTTTCAAGTGTACACTTCATGATCTTCGTCGCTCAGCTATTACAAATTGGGCTCAATATCTGCCAATTCAGGTAGTGCAACACTTTGCAGGCCACTCGAATATTACCACAACCAGAAAGTATTATCTGATGGTTCGCAACGAGGACATAGATAAAGCAAGTAAGGTTATGGATAAGATTCTCGAGGAAGTAAAAAGTGACTGACGCAAAACTGACGCAGATGGCTTTTTTGTCCATAAACGAGAAAAGCCAAGGTTTCGTAAGTCCTTGGCTTTCAAGTGTTTATTTTAATGGGCCCGCAAGGATTCGAACCTTGGACCAAGGGATTATGAGTCCCCTGCTCTACCGCTGAGCTACGAGCCCTTTTGATTTCACAAAATCAAAGGGATATATTTATACGAAATCCTGAAATATTGCAAGAAAAATACAAGAAATTCTTACCTAATACTGACATATCCAAAAAGTTCTTTTATTTTTTCGAAAATAAGGCTAAAATTACACGATTATTAAAACATGATTTATTATCCTAAAAACATGGTTAATCCTATTTTTCAGGGAGTATTCAAATGCAATACAGGAATAATTTCTTTTTGTCTATCATTTTGCTTTTCATTACCAGCACTTCCTTATATGCGGCACAAAGCAGCGGCCTTCAGGAACCGGAAAAATCCGTTTTTCTTATTATCACATACAGGCAGGAATATAACTTTGTGACACCATGGAAAGTAGAAAGCATGTCGCAAAGCAGCGGCACAGGCTTTTTAATCGCTGATAATTTAATTCTTACAAATGCGCATAATGTAAGCGATTATAAATATTTGGAACTTCGTAAAGAAAACGTAGCCGGACGTTTCCTCGCAAAAGTCTTATTCGTCGGGCACGATTGCGACTTAGCGGTTCTTACAGTCGAAGACAATAGTTTTTTTAATGACACAACTGCCCTGGAATTATCTGATTTACCAAAAGTCAACAGCACAGTATCAACATACGGATTTCCTATGGGAGGCGACAGAATTTCTGTAACCGAAGGTGTGGTTTCGAGAATCGAATCGGATATTTACGCTCATAGCGGAGCCGACGGTCATCTTGTCATACAAACTGATGCCGCAATCAATCCCGGTAACAGCGGCGGACCTGTAATACAAAACGGAAAAGTTACCGGAGTAGCTTTTCAGGGACTTCAGGAAGCTGATAATATTGGCTATATGATTCCGACAACTGTAATTAAACATTTTCTCAAAGATATCAAGGATGGCAAATATGATAGTTTCGGCTCGATGGGAGCAATGTTTTTCCCGGGTTTGCACAACGATAGCTACAGAAAATATCTGAAAGTTCCAAATGACCAGGATGGACTGGTTGTAATTGGAACTTTGCTGAATTCGTCTGTCGAATCAATTCTGCAGAAAAATGACGTTCTGACAAAAATCGATTATTATAATATCGACAACGATGGAATGATTACAATAAACGGCCTGAGATCATCTATTTCTGAGGCGGTAGAATCCAAGCAAATAGGGGAAACACTTAACCTTACTTTTTACAGGCAGGGTGAGTTAAAAACAGCAACCGCAACTATTGCGCTGAACAGGCCAATTTTCGAGCAGGCGCTTATATATGACCAGCCGCCGCCATACGTATGTTATGCTGGTCTTATCTTTATAAAAGCAACCCGAAACTATCTTGAAACATGGGGACCTCGATGGCCAAGGGAAATTCCGTTTTATCTCAAATACCTTTTTGCGAATTCATCGGAGATAAACGAAGAGCCCAAACTTAAGGAGTATGTTGTACTCTCTGAAGTAATGGCGGATGAAATAAATTCTTACGCTGCTCAATATAAAAATAAAGTTCTTGAAGAGATAAACGGACACAAAATTTATTCACTCAATGACGTTTCTGATGCTTTTAAAAATCCTTCCGGCGATTTTTATTCTATCAAGTTTATGGGAGACAATCGCATTCTTCCGATAGAAGTAAAAAAAGCCAGGGACAGACAACAAGATATATTGAATAAGTACGAAATTCCCGCTGGAGAACGCCTGGAGGTGACACAATGATAAATAAAATGAAATACATAACGATAATTTTCACTGCGATTTTGATTTTGTGTTTGGATACTTCCGTACTTGCAAATGAGCGAACAGATTTAACTGAGCAAATGAAAGACTCTCTTGTTTTTCTTACTATTTCCACAGGCGGCTATCGTACTCGTGAACCATGGAAACAGAAAAGCCTTTCCGATGATTACGCATACGGCTGTGCAGTCAGTGAAAACGAAGTCATAACTACCGCCGATAGAGTATCAAACCTGGTTTATATTAAAGCCCTTCGATACGGACAAAATGAGTTCATCAACGCAAAACTTAAAGTTGTCGATTACCAGGCAAACCTTTGTTTGATTGAGCTTGATTCCAATCAATTAAGTAAACCATTGAAACCTCTAACTTTTACAGAAGATTATAAGAAAGGCAACAGTGTTGATTCGTACTGGATGTCTTCGGACAAAAGAGTTTTCAGTAAAAGAGGCTATCTCGATAGAGTAAGAGTTGATAAAGTTAGAACTTCATTCGTCAAACATTTACGATATCTTGTCTCTGATGTATCTCAGCGAACAGATTCAGGAGAAGTCTATTGTGAAGATTTGTCACCGATAGGAATTGCTTGCAGATCAAATGGCGATAACGAAGCAGGACTAATTCCTGCAGAAACAATCCTGAAATTCCTCAAGGTTGTGAAGGATGGAAATTATGAAGGTTTCGGCTGCGTTGGCTTCGCCGCGTCAGATTTGCTTGATCCCGCTTTGCGGTCATATCTTAAAATGCCTGAAACTTTGAATTATGGAGTATATGTCTCAGATGTATTTACTCTCGGCACAGGCTGCGACGACTTGAAAATTGGTGATGTGATTCTGAAAATCGATGATACTACAATTGATCCATACGGCCTTTTTGAAAATCCTAAATATGGCCAGCTCGAACTGGATTATCTTATCACAAATAAAAACGCTGGACAGGACATTAAATTTGAAATATGGCGTGATGGAAAAAGCCTTGAAATTCAGACTACAGTCAAGAATTTCAAGAGTTCCGATATGCTCATACCATATCACGAATATGACCTTCAGCCGGAGTATATGGTTGTAGCAGGTTTTGTTTTCCAAAAACTCTCACGCGAGTACCTGCTTGAATTCGGTGCTGATATAGCAGGCAACGCGCCGACAAATCTTTATTATTACTATCTACAGTCAGCTTTCAAGCCGACTGACGAGCGGAAAGACATCGTCATTCTCAGTTTTGTCTTACCAAACCAATACAATATGGGTTATACCAACCTTGGACAAATGATTGTAAGTACATACAATGGTAAGAAAATAAGCTCAATTGATGACGTAATTGAGGCACAAAAACTGAATACGGATTCGCTTTATGATGTAATAGAATTCGAGATGGATAATCCGACACTTGTTATTGCACGAAACCAGATTTCTGCCGCAAATGCGTTTGTTAGTACCAACTATGGTATAAGAAAGCTTGTTAATATCAATAAATAGTTGATTTTTTAAAAAAGCCCCTGCCCTAAGGAGGAGGAGTTTGAGAAAA
>JAFGPS010000058.1 GCA_016936075.1 Sedimentisphaerales bacterium
ATGAATAGCGGGGGGAGGATTCGAACCTCCGACCTCCGGGTTATGGGCCCGACGAGCTACCAGACTGCTCTACCCCGCGGTCATTTTATCTTTATATCATAAAAGTATTCACTTATCAACAAAAACAAATCAGAATCATATATTTTTACGAATCTTCTCTGCAACTTCTTCAATCTTACCCTGTTCATACTGATAAGAAGGCCAGCGATTAAAAACTCCATCACCTGTTCTTCTGGGTATTATGTGAAAATGCAAATGGTCGATAACCTGACCTGCAGCTTTGCCGTTATTGCATAAAATGTTATACCCATCTGCCTTCATAGCGGCAATAACCGCACCAGCGATTTTACCGATACGTGAAGCTACCTGCGATAAAAGTTCCGGCGGACACTCATCAACTTTTTCATAATGTTGTTTGGGTATCACTAAAGTATGGCCGTCACTAATTGGTCCAATATCTAAAAAGGAAAGAATACTATCATCTTCGTAAATCTTAGTAACAGGGATCTGACCGAGTACCATTTTACAGAAAAGACATTTATCTTCATTCATAAAAGAGTCCTGACTATTTTCAGAACAATTAATCCTGCTTTTCCTCTTGATTTGTTTCTTCTGCTTGTTCTTCCAAACTTCCTTCTGTGTCTGCTGAGGATTCAGAAATATCTTGTGCTTGTTCTGGAACAGAATCTTGCTTGGCTTCAACTTTCTCAGCAACTTTTTTAGAGCGTTTTTTCTTTGGAGCCTGTTTCTGCTCTTCAGTACTTTCTTCGTTACTAACTAATTGGAGCAGAACAAGCTGACCATTATCACCTAATCTTTTTAATGCAAGACGTATAATTCTTGTATAACCACCAGGTCTATCAAGATATCTTGGTCCAAGATCACTGAAAAGTTTTCCAATTACAGTTCCTTTTTTTACCTCGACACCGTCTTCCAAAGCAACAATCTTTCTATTTCCAAGCAAAGAGATGGCTCTGCGTCTTGCACTCAAATCGCCTTTCTTCGCTAACGTAATAAGCTTTTCAGCAAAGGGTTTTACTTCCTTTGCTTTTTCTATCGTTGTAGAAATTGTTTCATGCTCAAAAAGCGATGAAACCATATTCCGTCTCATTGCCAAACGATGCTCTTTGGTCCTACTTAATTTTCGTCCTGCTACTCTATGACGCATATCTAACAAACCCTCTTATCCGGAGATCAATCCGGATTCTAACAAAAATTATTATCAATTTTCATTCAATGACATGCCAATATCTGTAAGTTTTCTCTTTATTTCTCTAAGAGAAGTTTTTCCAAAACTTCGAATCTTCAGTAACTCAGGCTCCGACATTTTAATTAACTCGCCTACAGTTTCTATCTTTGCAGATTCGAGGCAATTACTGGCCCTAACTGATAATTCCAATTCCTGGATAGGCATTGACATCTTCTGGTTAAATTCTTCATCTACAGCTTGTTCTTCTGTTTCAACTTCCGGAATTTCAGAAGCAGCAGCTGTTTGATCACCAATTTCAAAATATTGAACAAAAGGATTAACATGTTTACGCAGAATTTTAGCGGCTTCAACCAATGCCATTTCAGGCATAATTGTTCCATTTGTCCATATTTCAAGGATTAACTTGTCATAATTTGTTTTTTGGCCTACTCGCGTATTTTCTGTTGTGTATCGTACCCTTGTCACAGGTGAATATAAAGCGTCAATAGCAATTACACCTATTTCCTGCTCAAACCTATCTGTATCTTCGATTCTCTCTGAAGCTGGTACATAACCACGACCATTTTCAACGATCATTTCCATTTCAAAATTTATATCTTCCGTTAAAGTAGCCAAAACCAAATCTTTATTTACCACTTCAATGGAAGGATCAGCAACAATATTAGCGGCAGTAATAACTCCGGCTTTATTTGCCGTTATACTCATCGTTTTCGGGCCGAGGTCAGCAAGTCTGACAATAAGACTCTTTACATTTAAAACAATGTCTGTTACATCCTCCAATACACCCTTCATTGAACTGAACTCGTGATCCACACCCTTAATGTTTATGGATGTAACGCTACTACCTTCCAAAGATGAAAGCAATATACGTCTAAGACTATTGCCAATCGTTATACCGAAACCACGTTCAAAAGGCTCGATGAAAAATCGGCCATATTTTTCGCTCGATATACCCATGTCTTTTTCAACACGAGTCGGCAATTCTAAACCACGCCATGTAACACGCATATAATTCTCCAATATAATTTTGAGCTGACTTATTATATTTGTTAAAATCCGATAAAACAAATACTGTCTAAACTCAACTATATAAAAACTTTTTTTATCTCGAACAGAATTCCACTACAAATTGTTCTTCTACAGGAATCTGAATATCGTCTCTTGTCGGGAGAGCAACTACTGTCGCTTCATTATTTTCCCGAGATAATTGTAACCAGCTCTGAGTAGTAAAATTTGTATTACTTTCCAATTGTTCTTTAATTTTCTTAGAACTTTTCTCAGACTTTTTAACAGAAATCTTATCACCGATTTTTGTTGTATAATCACTAATATTAAGTTTTCGTCCGTTCACATAAATATGACCATGACAAATAAGCTGCCTTGCCGCTTTACGCGATGGAGCAAAATTAAGCTTATAAATAACATTGTCGAGACGTCTTTCGAGCAATTGAAGAAGATTTTCTCCGGTATTACCCTTAATCCGTTCTGCCCGTCTGAAACATCTCATGAACTGTCTGTCCAAAATCCCATAGTATCTTTTAATTTTTTGCTTTTCTCGTAAACGAACGCCATAGTCACTGCTTCGGCCTTTTCTCCAGCCGTGCATACCTGGACCAATATTGCGTTGCTTTTTCTCAATCGGGCATTTCGCCGTCTCACATCTAACGCCCTTAAGCATTAACTTCATACCTTCACGGCGGCATTGTTTACAAGATGAACCTAAATAACGTCCCATCTAATTATTCATCTCCAAATATTCTGTATATAAAAACGGGTTATACCCTTCTTCGTTTTGGCGGTCTACAGCCATTATGAGGCAAAGGAGTCACATCTTCTATCGAAGCTATTCTCAAACCGGCTTGTTGTAAAGCCGAAATGGCAGATTCACGACCTGAACCAGGTCCTTTAACTCTAATTTCAACTTCACGAACACCATTACGCATAGCTGAACTGGCACAACGCTGCGCAGCTTTTTGTGCGGCAAAAGGCGTACTCTTACGAGAGCCTTTGAAACCCACACAGCCTGCTGAGCCTGAACATACGGCATTGCCGTCCATATCTGTAATAGTGATTAATGTATTGTTAAAAGTTGCCTTTATATGAACAATAGCACGAACAACATTTTTACGAACTTTTCTTTTTGTCTTTTTTGCCATTAATTCTCTCGTATTAATTATTTATATAATTAATTCAAAAAAAAATATTATCCTTTAGATTCCTTCACGCCCTTTTTACCTGCAACAGTTTTCCTTGGACCTTTACGTGTCCTTGCATTACTCTGGGTTTGTTGACCGCGAACAGGCAGGCCTCTTCTATGACGAAGACCTCTGTAACAAACGATATCACGCAAACGCGCGATATTTTGAGATACCTGACGACGTAACTGACCTTCAACTATATAACTTCGATCTATTATTTGTGTTATTTTGCTAAGATCATCTTCAGATAGTTTGTTGGCTGGTAGTTTCTTATCAACACCTGCTTCATTTAGTATTCTCTCAGAAGTATGCTGACCGATACCAACTATATATGTCAAAGCAATCCAGATCGATTTATCGTTGGGTATATCAACACCAACTATACGCGGCATATTAACTCCTTGTTATTGCTAATTATTGTTAATTTTAGGTTCAGAAATTCCATGATCGGCAACGTATAACTATTATCTTAATTAACCTTGTCGTTGTTTATGACGAGGATTAGAACAAATTACACGTACAACACCTCTACGGCGAACAATCTTACAATTTTCACATATGCGTTTTACAGAACTTCTAACTTTCATTTTTCAAACCTACTTCAATTATAATTCGTAACCTATATGTCTATTCACATGACAGAAATATAAGTAGCGACTAACTTCTTAATATTATTCGCCCTCTGTTCAAATCGTAAGGCGACATTTCTACTGTAACCGAATCACCAGACAAGATTCGAATAAAATTCATTCTCATCTTTCCTGATACATGTGCCAAAACTCTATGGCCATTTTCAAGTTCTACCTTGAACATTGCATTCGGCAAAGCCTCGATCACTTTAGCCTGTAATCTTATTGTGTCCTTCTTTGCCATATTTTTTTCTTTTTGACCGTGACTTATTTGATATACCATTATTTATTTCTTAATGTTAAAACCTCACAACCATTTTTCACTATTGCAATAGTGTGTTCAAAATGAGCTGAGCATTTTTTATCTTTTGTTACCACGGTCCAACCATTTCTCAACGTTTTTACTGCATGCGAACCTGCATTTACCATCGGTTCTACTGCCAGGACCATACCTTCTGCAAGAAGAATATCATTTGCCAGCAATTCTCTGCTTACAAAATTAGGCACTTTAGGGTCCTCATGCATACTTGTGCCTATTCCATGTCCAACAAAATCTCTCACCACTGAAAAACCTTCTGATTCTGCTTTTTTCTGCATTTCAGCAGCAATTTGACTCCATTTAATTCCAGGAGCGGCTTTTTCTATCGCTATATCAAGAATTTGTTTCGTTAAATCCATCAGCTTTTGTTTTTCACTGCTAATTTTACCAATAGCAATAGTAATTGCTGAATCACCACAATAGCCATTAAGCCTGACACCAAAATCTATACTTAGTATATCACCTTCATTCAGTCTTACCTTATCCGAAGGTATTCCGTGAACAAGCTCTTCATTAACCGAAGCACATATTGCTCCGGGAAATGGTATTTTAGCTAAATGCGAACGAACACCTTTGAATAAAGTGTCTGCTCCAGCGTATTTAGCTAATTGTATAGCCATTCTGTCGAGATCAGCAGTAGTTACTCCCGGTCTTGAATTCTCTTTAAGTTTTAAAAGAACATCTGCAACAACAGCTCCTGCCTGCCGCATTAATTCAATTTCTCTTGGGCTGCGAAGCGTTATAGCCATTTTTTTCTTATCTTATGTATTTTTAACCCGAATAACATGTTTATACTAAAAATCCAGTATTTTGAAAATATCTTCTTTTACAATTTCTGGATCTCTATCAGAACGTAGGTCATAAACATTACCGTTCTTCTTATAATAATCCACCAGCGGTTCAGTCTGCTGATGATAATTATCCAAACGTTTTGCTACAACTTCTGCTGTATCATCAGCTCTCTGAACAAGTTCTGTTTCGTCATTGTCGCAAATTCCATCCTGTTTCGGTTTCATATTTTCAATATGATAAACCGCGCCGCATTTCGGACAACTTCTTCTGCCTGTTATGCGTTTTTCGATAATACTGTCATCAACTTCAAGATTCAAGACGAAATCTATTTTCATTCCTGCATCCGCCATCGCCTTATCAAGTTCTATCGCCTGATTAACAGTTCTTGGGAAACCATCAAGAATAAAACCTGACTTAGGAGCTTCTTTGATAGCTTTTGACATCATTTCAATTATTAAATCATCAGGTACAAGTGCACCAGAATCCATATAACTTTGAGCTTTTTGGCCTAATTCACTTTTTGCAGCTCTTTCCTTACGGAGAATATCACCACTTGACATATGGAGAAGACCATACTTCTCGACAAGACTTTTACATTGGGTTCCTTTACCTGAACCTGGCGCTCCTAACAAAACTATCCTCATGCATACGCTCCTTTTATTCTTCCCGCACTGCTAAATCCATCATAACTTCGCATCAGGAGGTTTGCTTCTATTTTTTGAACCAAATCCAAAGATACACTTACAACAATCAATAAACCTGTACCACCGAGATAATTTGTAATACCAAGACTAATCCCAAGAGATACAGAAAGTAATACAGGAATAACTGCGATTATTGCTAAAAATGCCGCACCAAAATATGTAATTCTTATCATTACAGTTTCGAGATATTCAGCAGTTCTTCGGCCTGGTCTAAGTCCAGGTATGAAACTACCGGAATCTCTCAAATTCTTAGCCATTTCTTTGGGTTGAAATTGTACTGTAACCCAAAAATATGCGAATAGGAAAATCAATACAACATACAGAACATTATATATATAACCTCGATAATCAAATGCTCCATTAAGCATTAACAAAAAGTCCGAACCTGGAAATGCTCCTGATAACCTTTCTAATATGAGAGGTGGGAACATCATAAAACTCGAAGCGAAAATAATAGGCATTACACCGCCATGATTAACCCTAAGAGGTAAATAATGTCTTTGGCCGCCATACATTCTTCTGCCACGCATTTGTTTTGCCTGTTGAATTGGGATTCTACGTTGTCCCTGAGTAATTAATATTGCTCCTGCAATAACAAACACACACGCAGCTACTAAAAATATTATCGTAATTGGGCCGTATTTACCGTCTGCAGGCGCTAAAGAAAAATCTCTATTTGCCCATATTTCACCCATTACCCATGGAATCCTGGAAACAATACCAGCCATAATGATTAAACTAATTCCGTTTCCAATTCCATATTCATCTATTTGTTCACCAAGCCACATAAGGAAAATCGTACCTGCAGTCATACCAATTACACCCATAAACATAGCACGACGTTCCATACCAGCGTGAATTAATTCTCGACCCCCAAGCAATTTCATAAACATCATTGCCTGAATAATACATATCAGCACAGTCAGGTATCTCGTATATTCCTGGATTTTCTTGTGTCCTGTCTGTCCTTCCTGCCGCAATTTCTTTAATGCTGGAAGAACTTCTCCAAGCAACATCAAAATAATAGATGCTGTAATGTACGGCATAATACCTAACCCGAACAAACTGCTTTGATCAAGTCTTCCACCTGTAAACATACGCATCATTTCAGCGGCTCTTCCAAAAGCAGTATCTGCACGATTCGCAGCTGCTATTTGCGCTTCATAATTGAAACCAGGAACAGGAATGTGGAAACCTATTCTGTATATAACCAGAAGCGCAACAGTAAAGAGAATCTTATTGCGAAGGTCACGTATCCTAAAAATATTTATTATAGATCCAAGCATAATTCCATTCTTAACTCATTCGGCGTATTCGCCTAACTCCTTATCCGCTTTTCTTTATCAAGTTTGCTGTGCCGCCAATAGCGGTTATTTTTTGCTCGGCTGATTTACTAAATTTATGAACTGTAACCTGTAACTTTTTTGTCAAGTCACCTTTGCCGAGTATCTTTACCGTACTTTTTTCGCTATTGATCAAACCTGCATTACTAAGCTGCTCAATACCAATTACTTCTCCGTCTTCGAATCTTTCTAACTGGCAAATATTTACAATCTCACAAGGCTTTGCAAAATCATAATTACTGAAACCGCGTTTTGGAATCTTTCTGAACAGAGGTGTTTTTCCACCTTCAAACAATGAAAAAGAAGTAGAACCAGCTCTACTGCCGCTTCCTTTATGACCTCTTCCACAAGTCTTGCCGTGACCGCTTCCAGAGCCTCTGCCAATTTTACGACGACGTTTATTTTTACCTACAATAGATGTAATTTCGTGATTTAACATTCAAGTTACCCTATAGTTTATAAGCAATTAAACAATTGCCACTCCTCTAAGGGATTCAACCATTTCCTTACTGCGTAATTTTAATAAGCCATCCAGTGTGGCTTTAACAACATTTTTTGCGGAAGTACTTCCATAAACCTTTGTAAGAACATCCTGTACACCTGCATATTCTAATACCGCTCGAGCACTGGAGCCAGCGATAACCCCTGTTCCGGGACTTGCAGGTGCGATTGTAATTTTTGTAGCTCTATACTTTCCTTGTATTTGATGAGGAATAGTACGACCATCCAATTCTATCTGGCTAAGATTCTTTTTTGCATCTTTCACAGCTTTCTCTACTGCCTGTGGAACTTCGTTGGCTTTGCCATATCCAACTCCTATTGTTCCATCGCGATCTCCGACAACTACCAGAGCCGCAAAACTGAATCTTCGGCCACCCTTTACTACTTTAGAACAACGAAAAATCTTTACAACTGTATCTTCTAAAGGTTTTTCCATTTGATCTGATAATTTAACAGGTTCTACTGCCAATTTAGTCTCCAACCTTAAAATTATTATTAAAAGTCTAATCCAGCTTTTCTGGCCGCTTTGGCAAGTGTTTCAATCCTGCCATGAAACTTATAACGATTCTTATCGAAACATACACATTTAATACCAACACCAAGAGCTTGCTTTGCAATCGTTTCACCTACAACTTCAGCAGCCTTTTTGTTTCCAGACTGTGGTATTTGTCCGTTTAAGGCTTTTGATTTTGTACTTGCACAAGCAAGAGTCACTCCAACTGTATCATCTATAATCTGAGCATAAATATGTTTATTTGAACGAAATACTGTCAAACGCGGCCTATCTGGCGTACCAAATATTTTCTTTCGCGTGTGATGTTTTCGTCTCAATGCTGCTTTTTGTATTTGTTTATTATTCATTATTAAGATCCTCCTGAGGCGAATGCTTTACCTTCTTTACGGATCACTTGTTCATCTGCGTATCTAATACCTTTTCCTTTATATGGTTCAGGAGGCATAATTTTTCTTATATCTGACGCAAGCTTTCCAAGTATTGCTTTATCTATCGAAGAAAGAGTAAATTTTGCCGGCACATCATTACCTCTTGTAGCCGGTACATCAATAACTACTTTAATTTCAGCCGGTACTGTCTTTTCTACAGGATGACTATAGCCTACCTGGAAAATAAGCTTGTTACCCTGTTCTTTAACATTGTAACCGGTACCATATATTTCCATTTTTGTCTCAAAACCCTTACTAACACCAGTAACCATATTAGCAATCAATGCACGTGTTGTACCATGCATTTGTCTTCCTTTGCGATTTTCAGGTTCTTCATTCACAACAACAATCTTGTTTTGAGAATCATCAACACTCACTTTAATAAGCGGGTGACATTCTAATTGCATATCGCCTTTAGTACCAGTGACTTTTACAACAGAACCATTCAGTTCTATTTTCACACCCGCAGGTATATCAATTTGTTTATTTCCTATACGACTCATTAGCTTACCGTACAAAGTATTTCACCACCAACGTTGGCTTCGCGGCAGTCTTTATCACTCATTACGCCCTTACTTGTAGAGACTATTGCTATACCCATGCCAGCCATAACACGTGGTAATTTATCTACAGACAGATATATTCTGCATCCGGGTTTACTTGACCTTTTAATCACGCTGATAATAGGCACACCAACTTCGTTATATTTCAACTTAATCCTTATGATACCCTGTTTGGTATCTTCAATACGATCATAATCTACAATATAACCTTCCTGCTTCAAGACATTTGCAACACCTTCACATATTTTTGAGGCTTTTATAATAACCTCTTCCTTTTTAACACGTGAAGCATTGCGAATTCTTGTCAGCATATCAGCAATAGGATCATTCAAACTCATATTTTTATTTCTCTAATTTTGTTCTCTTAAACAATTTACATTTATTAACCTTACCAGCTTGCCTTTTTAACTCCGGGTATCTTTCCTTCGTTAGCAAGATTTCTAAAACATATTCTGCATATTTTGAACTTCCTATATACTGCTTTAGACCTGCCGCATAACTGGCAACGTGTGTATTGTCTTACACGAAATTTAGGTTTCTGTTCTGCTTTATATTCAAGTGCTTTAGTTGACATTTACACACTCCATATTCATTATACACTTAATCTCTTTTGAAAGGCATACCAAATAGCTGAAGCATCTTTCTCGCTTCGTCATCAGTATTAGCCGTTGTTACAAACGTTATATTCATACCCTGCTGAAAATCTATTTTTGCAACGTTAATTTCAGGAAAAACACTTTGTTCCGACAATCCCATGGAATAGTTTCCTCTACCGTCGAAACCTTCTGTTTTAAGTCCACGGAAGTCACGTACTCGCGGTATTGCAAGATTAATAAGCCTATCCATAAATTCGAACATCCTGATTCCACGAATAGTTACCTTTAATCCGATTTCCATGCCTTCGCGAAGCTTGAAGTTTGATACACTTTTCTTTGCTTTACATATGACAGGCATTTGACCGGAAATCATTGTCAGGTCTTTTTTCGCCATTTCTATGAATTTCTTATCTTGTATCGCTTTTCCGATACCCATAGAAATAACTATCTTTTCCATGCGAGGAACAGCCATAGGATTTGTGTAGTTAAACTCACTAATCAATCCAGGTATAACTTTTGTCTTATATATATCTTTCAAACGTGCCATTACGTATCTCTTATAATTTTTTACTACCGATTTTTAACCAGTTTAATTTTTTGCCTTTTTTACAATTCCAATTTCCGAACCATCAAGGGCAACTCGTTTCTTTGTTCCATCTTTTTCTATTTTGAACTTAACTTTACTACCCTTCGAACTTTTCGGATTTACTGGTAAAACATTACTTATATGTATTGGTTGCTCAACATTTATTCTGCCTCCCTGTGGATTTCTCTGAGAAGGCCTGACATGTTTTTTAACAAGATTGTGACCCTGCACAATAACTCTATTTTTGTCAGTAATTACTCTGAGCACCTTGCCGGTCGCACCTTTGTGATCTCCGGCTATTATTTCTACTGTATCACCTTTTTTTATATGTAAAGCCATAAATTATATCCTGATATTATTCATGCCAAACGCATCAAACAACTTCACTTGCAAGTGAGATAATTTTCATATAGTTTTTCTCACGTAACTCACGTGCAACCGCACCAAATATTCTTGTTCCTATCGGGTTACCTTCAGCATCAATCATTACTGCAGCATTACTATCAAATCTTACATAGCTACCATCTTTTCTTTTAATTGGACTCTTTGTGCGAATAATAACACATTTATGCACTTTTTTATCATCCAATTGGCACGTAGGCAAAGATTTCTTTATTGCAATACACAGTACATCGCCAACGCCACCTACTGGTCGGTAAAATTTCCCCTTGGAACCACTTTTACCAAGAACTCTTATACACAAAGCCGATTTTACACCCGAGTTATCGGCGATGTCCAAAATTGTTTCTTGTTGAATCATTTTATTTTAATCTCAATTATTCCTGAACTATATGTTCCAGCACCTTGACGAGACGCCAACTTTTACTTTTACTATGAGGTCTGGATTCTATTATTTCCACGATATCACCAACAGAACTTACATTTAATTCGTCATGAACTATCAGTGTTGTTCTGCGTTTTACATACTTGCCATATTTGGGATGCTTAACCTTATATTCAATAGCAACTTTTACACTTTTATTACCGCTTTTACTTACTACCGCGGCTGTTATAGGTTTATTTTTTTGTTCTGGCATCCTTATGTTCCATTCTTAATTTTTTATAGATTCTAATGCTCTTTCACGCATTATTGTTTTTATTCTGGCAATGTCGCGTTTTACATTAACGATTGCCTTTGAGTTTTCAAGCTTTTCTGTAACTGACTGAGAACGCAAGTCAAATATGTGCTTTTCCAACTCTTCAAGCTTCATTTGAAGCTCTTCTTGAACCATTTCTCTGTAATGTCCTGCTTTCATTTATATTAACTCTCTTTTTTTTACAGCGAATGTCTTCGTTTGACAAATCTACATTTTATAGGCATTTTATGAGCAACTCTAACCAATGCCTGTTTTGCAATATCTTCTTCAACTCCACCAATTTCGAAACAAATCTGACCTTTTCTAACAACAGCCGTCCAAAACTCGGTTTCGCCTTTACCTTTACCCATTCTTGTTTCGAGAGGCTTTGAACTGATAGGTTTATTCGGGAATATTCTGATATAAACCTTACCTTCACGTCGCAGGAAGTGAGTAGCAGATACACGTCCAGCTTCAATGTGCCTTCCGTTTATCCAACTGCTTTCAAGAGCCTGAAGGCCATACTCGCCGAATGCCACATAATTACTTCTGTTGGCATCGCCATTAATTTTGCCTCTTTGGCTTTTACGATATTTAACTCTTTTTGGCATCATTGCCATAATCTTAGACCTTTGTATAACTATTTATTAATATTATATTTATTATATATTATTTCTTCTAACTTTCCTGTTGAGTATTCGAATCACTTGCATTAGCTTGTCCCTGTGTTGCCTGGGAACCTACTTCTGCAGCAGATTTCGATCTTTCTCTGTTTCTTGGACCAGGTCCTCCGGGTCCGGGGCGTCTTCCTGGACGACGACGTTGTTGCTGGCGAGATGTAACCTGTTCATTTTCTTCGCCAAATTTACCTTTATAAATCCAGGTTTTAATACCAATGGCTCCATATGTAGTTCTTGCTGTAGCTGTAGCGTAATCTACATTAGCATCAAGAGTATGCAACGGAATACTACCAAGTTTTTGCATTTCTTTTCTGGCCATTTCAGAACCAGCTAAACGACCTGAACAAATTATTTTAACTCCCTTTGCTCCGGCATTCATTGCATTTTCGCAGAATTGCTTCATTGTACGTCTAAATGATGCACGTTTACCTAATTGTTCTGCAATAGCTTCTGCAACTAAAGCCGCGTTAAGATCTGGTTCTTTTATCTCAATTACATTAACGTTTATTTTGCGATCTGTAAGCGACTCTAATTCTTCTCTTAACTTGTCAACTTCACCGCCTCGGGGACCGATGACTACTCCAGGACGTGCACTATACAACGTTACTTTGACTTCGTTGCGTGTACGAATTATCTGAACCTTGGCAACTGCTCCATTAGGTACACTGCGGTTATACTTCTTATCTACATAATTACGAATTTTCTGGTCTTCAACAAGGAACTCTCCATAATTTGCTTTTGGAGCAAACCATGTACTTTGCCATCCGAGCGTTACTCCTGTTCTAAAACCTATTGGTGATGTTTTCTGACCCATAATTTTTTTCGTATTTAATTTCTAATTTATTTTTTTACAATTGAGTTACTGTTATATGTATATGACAGGCTTTCTTACGTAGCGCATGTGCCCGGCCTCTATCCTTTGGAATCCACCTTTTGGTACCTATGCGTATTCCTGCATCATCAATTCTTGCACAACTTATAAAAAGACTATCAACATCTGCATGTTGTTCATCAGCATCTGCGATTGCACTTTTTAGAACTTTGTCTATCATTGAAGCTGCGCGTTTGCGGGTAAATTTCAAAAGATCCATAGCATCCTGTACAGACCTGCCATTTATTAATTGTGATACCAAACGAGCTTTTCGAGCAGAAATCGGAGCATACTTATATGAAGAATGCCAATCTGATAATTCGTTTTCTTCAACAGATAAAGCAGAAGCAAGACGACGAATATCTTCTTTTCCAGGTTTGGGTTTATAAAGACCTTTCTTCCAGTTTTTAATTGCTGATATAGCCTTTTCCTGATTTAAACCAGCCCTGACAAGATGACGAGCCAACTGCTCAAGATTCATCTGTTTTTCGTCACATATTTCTTTTAATTTTTCAGCACTTAACATATTATCTTCTCACAATCAGTTAACCTGTTAAAGATCACTAAATCATATACAAGTTTCCAACTGTTTATTATTTAATTTTCTTGCTTGAATGTCCTTTGAACAACCTTGTTGGTGAGAATTCACCAAGTTTATGTCCAACCATATCTTCCGTAACAAATACTTTGTTAAAGATTTTACCGTTATGGACAAGAAAAGTATAACCTACAAACTCTGGAACTATAGTACATTTTCTCGCCCAGGTTTTGATAGGTTCATACGTACCTACAGCAATTTGCTTATTTACTTTGATAAGCAATTTTTCATCAACAAACGGTCCTTTTTTTAGAGATCTTCCCATATCTGGTAACTCTTACTATTTAATCTTTCTTATATATTTTTGTTATATATTCAACTGTTTTTCTTTTTTACTCTTGCGTCTTCTTATAATTCTTTTATTACTTGTACTTCTTGGATTTCTTGTTTTACCACCTTTTGCAAGAACTCCGGTTGGCGAGCATGGATGTCTTCCACCATTTGCTCTTCCTTCACCACCACCCATCGGATGTGCAACAGGATTCTGTGCTTTTCCTCTAACGTGAGGCCTGCGTCCTAAATGGCGATTTCTACCAGCTTTGCCGATACGTATATTTTGGAAATCCGGATTACTTAATCTTCCAATTGTTGCACGGCATTCTTTTCGCAACATTCTCATTTCACCACTCGGCAAAATAATACTAACCCAATCGCCCTCTTTAGCAACGATTCTTGCTGCGTTACCTGCGCTTCTTACAATCTTGCCGCCCTGGCCAGCTCTCATTTCAATATTATGAATTTCAAGACCGGCAGGAATTGCTATCATCGGCATCGTATTTCCAATTTTTGGCTCACAGGTTGTGCCACTTTCTACAACATCTCCTGTTTTTATTCCGTGAGGAGCCAGAATATATCTTTTTTCTCCATCACTGTATTTTACCAGAGAAATAAAACAGTTTCTGTTTGGATCATATTCAACTGTTTCAACTGTTGCTGGAACATTATCTTTATTACGCTTAAAATCAATAATACGATATATTTTTCTTGCGCCGCCGCCTCTGAAACGACATGTTGTAATACCTTTATGATTTCTGCCGCCGCTCTTTTTAATTCTCTTGCAAAGAGTCTTTTCTGGCTTACTTGTTGTAAGCTCGGCATAATCATTGACGGAACTATTTCTTCTTCCGGCACTTGTTGGTTTATAAATTCTAATACCCATAACGTATATCTCTAAGATTAACTAAAATAAATCAATATGAAAATCAGGTTTCAAAAAAACTACAGCTTTCTTCCAACTGGACGTTAGACCTAAATTCCTACCTTTTCGTCTAACTTTTCCTATTCGATTCGCTGTTCTTACTTTATCCACTTTTACATTATATATTTTTTCGACAGCATTTTTTATCTGTGTTTTGTTCGCCTTTTTATTTACTTGAAAAGAGTATGCACTTTTTACATTTGCAAAATGCATTCCCTGTTCTGTAACTAAAGGTTTGATTATAATATTAAAATCATCCACGATAATACCTGTTAATTATTATTTTCCATACCTTGATTCAAGACAGACAAAAGAGCTTCTTTTGTAAAAAGCATCTTTTGGCAAGAACATATTTCGCCGGCATTAAGGTCACTTACCGGTGCAATTGTCACCTTAGGAATATTCCTAATTGATTTGTAAACATTTTCATCAACTGCATTTATTGCTACAAGACAACTACGTTCTATCTTCAAATTATTTAGAGCATTTACAAAATCACGCGTACGTGGTTTTTCAAATTTAAGCTCGTCAACAACGACAATATTATTTTTAAGAAGTTTTGCTAATATTGCTGAATTTCTCGCTAACTTTTTTTGTTTTTTCGGCATTTGCTTACCGAAATCCCTTATACTTTTGGCAAAAATATTTCCACCGCCAACTCTTATACCAGTTCTCTTATTACCAACTCTGGCATTACCTGTGCCTTTTTGCTTGTATAACTTTTTAGTTGAGCCAGCAACCTGACCTCTGCCTTTATTCGCGGCTGTTCCAACACGCTTATTGGCATGGTACAACACGATAGCCTGTTTAAGCAGCGGATATCTAACTGAGCCACCCAGAGCTTCCTTATCTATCTTTAAGCTCTCGACCTCTTTTCCCTGAATATTATAGACAGCCAAATCTATCATTTTTACACGTCTCTTTTATTAATTCGATTACAATGTTAAATCGAAATTTTATTATTATCCTTTAACAACAGTTTACTTTGAACTGCAAATTACACAATATCCGTCAACAGGACCTGGAATCGATCCTTTGACAACTAATAAATTATTTTCTTCATCTATATTGACAAGCTTATGGTTTTTGGAAGTAATGCGAACATTACCCATATGACCAGCCATTCTCTTACCTTTTTTAATGTTTCCACCATGGCCTCGGTCAGTACCATAACCAGCCTGAGAGCCGGGAGCTCTGTGCTTTCTTTCTGTACCGTGCGAAGCTGGAAAACCACCAAAATTATAGCGTTTCATTACACCTGCAAAACCTTTTCCTTTGCTTGTTCCTGTAATATCAACCGACATCCCCTTAGTAAAAGCTGAAACAGAAATAGAATCCCCTGCTTTGTACTCTTCTTTTGTATCGTCTGGTAAACGCATTTCCCTGACTAATTTCTTTGGAGTTGTGTTTGCTTTCTTGGCATGACCTTCAGCAGGTTTTAACCTTCTGGAAGGCTTTACATCATCAAAACCAATCTGAACAGCACAATATCCATCAGTCTTGGGAGTCTTAACCTGCATTACAACACAAGGGCCGGCTTGTATCACAGTTACCGGAACCATTTTTCCCGAGTCATCGTAGACTTGTGTTATTCCAACTTTTTTTCCTAACAGCATTACCATTACTTTATTCCTAATATGCCTAATATGATTTATCAGGCTTTAATCCTCACAAAAACTCCAGCCGGCACAACTAATCGATTCAACACTTCGACAGTTCGTGCGTTAGCTTCATGAATATCAATAAGACGTTTATGTGTTCTTAATTCAAATTGCTCACGAGATTTCTTATCGATATGAGGACTTCGCAAAACCGTATATCTTTCAACTCGTGTAGGTAATGGAACCGGACCGCTAACTTTAGCATTTGTTTTACGGGCATGATCCACAATTTCCTTGGCTGATGTATCAAGGGTCCTGTGATCATATGATTCCATTTTTATTCTTATTCTTTCAGTTTCAGTAGCCATAATTGTTCCTTTGTTGCTACCACTTTCTTTTTTTTGCCTTTAAGATTTTTACTCAACTACTCTTTAAGGCTATAGTTACATTGCTATTAAAAATACTTACCTAACTTAATAACGGCAGGAAAGGCATTTTTGACCAAACTTCCGATTGTTTCCCTTTTTACTGAACCAATCTTCAGTTATCAAATTCGCCTTCCTTAAGACTTGGGGTTATGCTTCTTTAGCGACTGCTCCCATATTTCTGGGCCCAGATACACCCCTAAGAATTCCAAAAACCATCCATGACTATCATATTCGATTTGCCACAGCCCAACTGAATGTTTCGCAAAGTCTTCCGTGACGATGCTCGCTACGGCTGAAAACCCTTATAATTATCATACATTTATACCGATGTCAACAAAATGTTTGAAAAATTATAAAAATATTTTAAATATTTACAAAATAATCTCTTTCGCAATATTATCCGGGGTTATTTCATAAGTTAACGGCTCCATAGTAAAAGTACCTCTACCCGCAGTGATACTCCTGATATCACTGGAATAACCAAACATTTCAGCAAGAGGAGCTTTTGCATCTACAACCTGCATATTCCCATGGATATGACTATCTGTAATCAAGCCTCTTCTTGAAAGTATATTTCCCTGCACGGCTCCAAAATTAGCTTGAGGTACAACTATTTGAAGCCTCATGACAGGTTCAAGTAAAACAGGGCCTGCCAGTTTCATTACTTTTTCCATCGCTATTGAAGCTGCCTGTTCAAACGCAAGGCCCGAAGAATCAACAGAATGAAAAGAACCACCAATTAAGGTTATTTTAACTCCAATGACCGGATAACCGCTCAATACGCCGCATCCTAAGGCATCCTTGCATCCATTTTCTACATCAGCAACAAATTCTTTAGGCACAGCATCATTGCCGGCTTGATTAATAAATTCAAAATCGTCTTGCCAATGTCCATCTTCTGTCATAAGAGGATCTATTCTCAATATTACATGTCCATATTGGCCATGCCCCCCTGTTTGCCTTGCAAATTTCCCTTCAGCTTCCGCTGTTTTTGTAATAGCTTCTTTATATGCTACACGAGGCTTACCAATGCGAATTTTTAATCCTCTTTCTCTTATCAGCTTGTGCTGCAATACTTCGAGATGCAATTCACCCATGCCGCTGATAATAGTTTGACCTGTATCGCTATCGATTTTGCATTCGAAAGTTGGATCCTCACGTTTTAAGCTCGCTAAAGCATCTGTAAGCTTTGCTCTTTCAGCGGCACTGTAAGGTTCTATTGACATATTAATAACTGTCTTGGGAAAAGAAATACTTGGCAAACATACCGGTTTTTTCGAATCACAGATAGTATCACCTGTCAAAGTTTGTTTCAAACCTACAACAGCGACAATATCTCCAGCTACAGCAGAATCAACTACATTCCTTTCGTTCGCATGCATTATGAATATTCTGGTAATATTTTCTTTTTTATCTCGATTCGGATTAAGAACTCTACTACCTGATTTAAGTTTCCCCTGGTAGATTCTTAAAAAGTTTAAATCTCCGTGAGAATCACTGGTAATCTTGAATGCCAATGCAACAAGGCTTCCGTTTGGATCACACTTTATTGAAATCTTTTTACTTTCATCTCCGGGCTTGTGTCCTTCAAGAACAGGCTTTTCAAGCGGAGAAGGTAAATACGCAACAACTCCGTCAAGTAAACGTTGAACACCGATATATTTCAAAGCAGAGCCAACAAAAACGGGATTAATATTATTGCTTATCGTCCCTTTTCTTACAGCCCGTATAATCATTTCCGTACTTACCGGTTTATCATGAACATAGTAATCCATTAATTCTTCGTCATACTCAGCGGCTTTTTCTATTAAAAGATTCCTATATTCCTTAGCTTTTTCCTGCATATGAGACGGAATTTCAGTTTCTTCGAAAGTGGCGCCCATTTTTTCAGTCTTATAAAAAATTGCCTTCATTTCCAAAAGGTCAATTATGCCTTCAAATGAGTCCTCAGCTCCTATGGGAATCTGCATAACAATCGGCTCAGCTAAAAGTTTATTGCGGATACTTTCCACAGTCATATAGAAATCCGCGCCGATTTTATCCATTTTATTAACAAAACAAAGACATGGAAGCTCATATTTCTTCCCCTGCCTCCAGACTGTTTCGCTTTGAGCCTGAACTCCTTCACTACCATCAAAAACAGCCACTGCACCGTCAAGCACGCGTAGTGCCCTTTCAACTTCCGCTGTAAAATCTATATGCCCTGGAGTATCTATAAGATTGATATCATGGTCTTTCCATGGGCATTTTGTAGCAGCTGAAGTAATAGTAATCCCTCTTTCCTGTTCTTCCTCCATATAATCCATAACAGCAGTACCGTTATGAACCTCTCCCATTTTATAAGTTATACCGGAATAATATAATATTCGCTCTGTAACGGTTGTTTTACCGGCATCTATATGAGCCATAATTCCAATATTTCGTATTTTATTCAAAATACTCATTTTTTCACTTTTCTTGGAAAAATTACAGATTAACTAAAAGCTGTAAAACTTATATAAAAAAAATGCCACGGCTATTTCTTAAAAAAACACCGTGGCAATCGTAAACGACTATTTTACCATGCAAAATGGGCATAAGCTTTATTAGCGTCAGCCATTTTATGGATATTATCACGCGTTGTCATTGCACCACCCTGCTCATTGTATGCATCAATCAACTCAGCGGCCAGCCTTTGACACATCGGCTTTCCTTTTTTGCCTCTTGAAGAAGCCAGAATCCATCTAAAAGCAAGTGATTGCTGTCTTTTAGCGTTGACCTGCATAGGTACTTGATAACTGGCACCACCAACACGCTTACTACGAACTTCGATTAAAGGTTTAGCATTATTAATTGCTTTTTCGAAAACCTCAAGAGGCTCTGAATCTTTAATCTTCTCGCCGATTATATTCATTGCATCATAAAAAACTCTCTGTGCGGTACTTTTTTTACCGTCCAACATCAGACAGTTGATAAATTTTGCAACTAATTTATTATTGTATTTCGAATCCGGTTTTAATTGTTGACTTGAAGCTGTAAAACTTTTCATTATATATTCCCGTTGCTAATTTACTTTATTTAAGAGGGTAAAGACTGAACCTTACAACCCTTTTATTTCCCTTTCTTTGCGCCGTACTTACTTCTTCCCTGCTTCCTGTTTGCTACACCAGAACAATCCAGAACTCCTCTGACAATATGATAACGCACACCGGGTAAATCCCTTACCCTGCCACCTCTTATGATGACAGTACTGTGTTCCTGTAAATTATGGTCTATTCCGGGTATATAAGCTGTAACCTCCTTGCCGTTAGTAAGCCTTACACGAGCGATCTTACGCAAAGCCGAATTCGGTTTTTTCGGAGTTTGTGTTCTTACGATTAAGCAAACACCACGTTTCTGAGGTGAGCCGCTAATATCCGAAACACGTTTTTGCCCCTTCGATTTTGCACGAGGCCGTCTTACTAATTGATTGATTGTTGGCATATTTTTATAAATTCCTGATCTAAATACCTTTTATTTTTCTTCTTTACCAATTATATACAAGAAGGATATTGTAACATAAAATTTGAAAATTCAAACATTTTTTTGTGTTTAGCCAAGTTTTTTTTTATTTGCTCTCAGTTTCAATTTTTTCATCTTAACATAATATCTTTTTTTACATAATAAACTTTCTTTTTGTATAACAAGACTGGAAAGGCAATATATTTACTTTTTTTATTAAAAACTGTAAATATGGGCCAAAAACAGACATTTCACTATTAAATCACCTATTGTAACATTATTAAAATCGTCTTTTATTCAGTTTATTTTCTTTTTGACATGTCCAATACAAACTGATAGATTACTCGAAATAAAATGATAAAAATAAAATTATTGAGGGACATACAATTAACTATTAAAACTATTTTGATTGGATTTTTTTTATTTTCATCCAATCAATAGTTAATATTGGGGAAGCAAGAAATGAATATAGACAATGTTTTAGACACGATTATGCAATTTTATTCATGGATCAGTATTCAAACAGGATTACAAAGATGGCAATTATTAATAATTGCATTAGTCGTTTTAATTGTATTAGTGATTTTTTGGAATTATCAACGAAAAGCAAGATTAAGAAAAATACGCATAATTTCAAATTCAAAATGCTCAGAAATTATTGGTGTAAAATTATCTAACAAGGAACAAAATCATCGTACGCCTAATAATTTAGAAAAAAAACAGAGTCTTTATAATCAGAAAGAAATTGTTGAAGAAGAGCATTCATGGAGCCAAACAACTAAGGATTGGCGAAAATTAAGAGAGAAAATCATGCATCTTCAACATGATATTAACAAACACGAACGAATTGAAAAGCGACTTAAAGAACAAATATCGACGCTTGAGGAAGCAAATAAACAACTCCATGGTAAACTTAACCAAAAATATCAGATTGGAGAAGAACTCCAACAACAAATAAATGAGTTAACAACAACGACTCTTGGGCATACTCAAGTTGAACAAACAATTATAAAAGACGAATCTCTCGGCTTACAACAAACAAATCAAGAAACAGAAATGCCCACGACAGGTTATTTAGAATCTCAAATTGCCGAAAACCAGCATAAAAGTAAAGAAAGCCTTCTTAAAGAAGATTCCGATTCATCTGATACAACAGAAAAAGAACATGATATACCACTTAATATAAAGGAACTAAAAGCTATAGCGGATTTAGTTAAGCAACTTCAAGCTCGTAGTCAACAAAGACATAACGATTAAAAGAGCAATAATATTTCCGACAATACCTTTTATTTGTAATAGCCACTACTTCATCTGACAAACAATATTATTTTGTTCGATAGTTGTCTGTAAGTTAATGTCCAGTTTTTTAGCTTTC
>JAFGPS010000059.1 GCA_016936075.1 Sedimentisphaerales bacterium
ATATTCAATAGGCTGGACTTGTCTGTAATTTTCTTGTTTTTCGATGGTGTACGAAGGTGGATAATAAAATTTTTTTCTAAGTTGCCAATTCAATAAACCAGGGCAACGGTAACCTTGATAGGTTCCCCAGAACTGCATCCATCGGAACCAGAGAATATTAATTACATTCTGAAGCAAACAATGTTGTTTAAACGCCTGATGCACGTCATTGATAACGTTTACGGTAAAAAGCCGGATGAAATCCCAAAAATTGAAATGTTCATGCGGGAAGATATGTTTATAAGCCATAGCTTCCCTCTGATAGCGGTGGTATACAGCCATAGGGGTTTCATTATGAACGTGAATGATCTCAGCTTCGGCGCAATATGTAATTCTATAACCTGATTCCAATGCTTTTTTTGCCCAATCAAGATCTTCCAACCCGCTGAGTGACTCGTCGTATGGCTGCTTTTCCCATACTGATCTACGGATTGCTGCATTAGCATTGTTGCAAAACGGGTGAATTTGGTTTGTTATGGATTGGTCGGGATACCATTGAATAAATATTTGTTGTTCTGAAAATTTAGATATGTCCGTGCCGCGTTGTTTGCCATAAGCAAGAGCGAACTTTGGGTCTTCAAGGGGCGCCAATAGTTTTTCCAACCAATCAGGATATACTGGATAAACATGCGCACTGGCGATAACGATTAATTCTGTTGTCGCATGCTGGATACCCAGGTTTAATGCCCTACCGAAAGAAAACTCATGTGGGTTAATATTGATAATTTTAACATTGAATCGTCGGGCGATTTCTATTGTATGGTCGGTTGATCCTGAATCGACCAAAATAATCTCAGCACCAGCTATCGATTGTTGAGAAATACCTGTCAATAAGCGTTCGATGTGTTTTTCTTCGTTATAAGCCCGGATTACGATCGAGCAAGGTGTGTTTCTTTGATTGTTTTTTCTTTGCATTTTTCACAATGAGTAAGGGAAAGGATTATCCATCCTAAAAGATATCGTAAGTATCTATGGATGATTAATTTCTCCGATATTGTTCATTAAAATATCACGCTTGAAATTGGTTAGTGCGATATCTTATTGTATATCAGTCTCATTTATGTGGAATATCATGACAACAAATATTTTCGTTCTTCTGCTTTCTTTTTGCCTGCTGCACCTAATTCATGGCGTAAGGCAGGATCATCTGACAATTTTTTAAGTATCTTATACCAGTCATCATTATTTTCGGCGATTATTCCTCCAGCTTTCCACTCAATAAACGAAGGTAAAGGAGAAGCAACCCAGGGTATACCACGTATGCTGGCATAAAGTAAGGGTAAATCAGATTTTGCCAGATTAAAAGTATTACTTATACTTGGAACCAGCAAGATATCGAAGTTCGTTAACATATAGGCAATTGATTCACTGGTAGGTGGAGGAAGATATCTTCTTCTGTCTTCTGTGAGCTCGGGGAACATATCATATGCTTCCTCGCTGCCAACAGAAAACCAGACACTCGAGGTATTCTCCTGAAAAAATTTATGTAAGGAAGGCAGAATAAAAAATAAATTAGGAATATCTGTCTTGGAGCCCATCCAACCGATATTTAATGTATCCCGTGCCGGATTCGGGCGGGACCACCATGGGTCTTTGGGATTCCAAGAAGGCAGGGCAAGTTCAACGTGTTTGGATAGCGGGGTTAATCTTTCAGCCAAAACACTGGATGCCGTGGTAACCATGTTTGCCTCTCCAATAATAATATTGATAACTTTTATAGCGTTTGGATTACCGCCACCAAACTGCGTATAAGCAGGGTGATCGGCAGGCAAATTATGCAAATCGATATCCATGTCTACATTATATTTTTTCTTATTATGAATACATTGATTCACGGAATTTACCAGTTGACCTGAGAGATTGGGGCTGTAAAATATCAACTCATCATATTCATCATAATGTTGCGTAGCGAATACCTGTTCGCGAACGACTTTTATGCCTTTTTTGGCATAAAAAGCTGCGATGGATGGATATCTTTCTGATCCTGAAAAATCATCAGGTGAATATAAGGCAGCCTTTTTTGTTAATTCTTTAGTTGGTTGTTGAGGTCTAATTGTAGTAAAAGAACTGCCGCCGTCTTCTTTTATTAAAGACTTTAAACTGGATAATTTTTTTATATGTTCTGGGCGTGCAATACGACCGCCTTCGAAAGATGTCGCATCCTTGATATCTTCTAAAACACGGGATGCTAACGGATGTGTAGGTTCGATGTCTATTATCTTTGAAAGAAGAGTCTTCGCCGATTCGAAATCCCCAGCTATTTCATAGCACAAAGCCAGTTGAAACAGTGCTTCGGTATCATTTGGATCGATTTGAACGACTGCAGATAAAATTTGCAGCCCTTCTGCCAGTTTTCCCTCTTGTTGTAAATAAACCTGGGCGAGATTTTTCCACGCTTGAGAATTATTTTCATCGAGCCATATTGCTTCTTTGAATGACATTTCTGCTTTAATCAAGTTATTTGTAATGAGGTATACAACTCCGAGGTTGTTGTGTACCTCAGGTACATTTGGCATCAAATTAACGATTTTTTCATAAATTGGTATTGCTTTCTGGGCAAGCCCAAGATTAATAAGACATTGACCTTTTCCGACTAATACCTCTGAATGGTCAGGTTCAATTTCTGAGGCTTGTTCTAAATAAGCTAATGCTTTTTGCCAATCCTGGTTTTGAAATGCTGTATTCGCTTGTTCGATTAAGGTGCCAACTTGATTACTATCCATTTTGTATCCTTTGGTTTCCCAGATTGTTTAAGTTATTTAAGTGTGCAAGTTATCACAATAAAATCCCGAAAAACTTCAGGAATCACTCAAGGAATAAATAGTGCGCATGCAACTTTGTCATTTGGATATTTTGATTCCTCAAATTTTAAAGATTTTCCATCCAGCAAGATTTCACAACTTATATCACCATACTCATTTGGGTTGGCTACAAGTAAATATACCACTGTATTACGAAAGGATAATGTTTTCGTCCAGGGTGTTTTTACTTCTACCATATCACTTTTTTCGCCATTTAATTGAGTATATGCTACAGCAACCGAACCCGATGTCGATTTTACTTTATACACTACTTTGTGCATGGGACGTTCTGGTTGGCAGGCTGATGTAAGACAAATCAATGCCATACATATTATCCCGCATCGCATAAATAAACAGAAGAAATGAATAGGTGGTATTGATGTAATCGGTGCACTGATCTTGTATAGCCAGGATCTAACCATATTTTTTTGGGGGCTTGCTTGTCAAGACTTGCTTCTAATAGACCCGTAAGGCGCAGGCTGCTTTGTCTTCAAAAGTATTGTTGTCTTCATCTTTGACGACGCCGTCTTGGATGATTTGACAGCTCACACTATCACCTTCTGCGGGATTTCCAGCGGTCAAGAAAACAACATCTCCTGTTTGAAAGTTAAATGATTTTATCCAAGGAGTTTTGACCATCTGGCTTTCACTTTTTGTTCCGTCTGATTGGGTATAAGTCACCAAGGCTTGTCCACCTGATGCACTTACTCGATAGGTAATCTGATATGTTTTTATTTGTTCACTGGGAGCTTTTACAATACCAGTCAAATAGGCAAGCGCGACTAACAAACCAATAATAATTATGGCTTGAATTGTGATAACAACAGCTTGTTGTGAGGAAGTGTTTCTTGAATAATTACTCATATTCTTATGTGTATTAACCAAAATTTTTATTAGTATAGCATAAAAATCAAAATATTAATACAAAGCCATAGAGAAGAGTTGGTGGAATTTTCATCCAAACCAGGATAAATAAAAAAGAGTTAGAATATTCGATTCAGACATTTTTCTAACTCTTTGCTGTTGTATTGTTTATTGAAGGATTGAAATTATTGGCGTTCTTTTAAGACATTCTCCAAATCTAAAAGAATGATGAGTTTTCCCTCGATCTTTGCGATTGAGCGGATAAATGATGAATGAATGGAGTCAAGTGTCTGGGATGCTTCAATATCTTTTCCTAGAACATATGATACAGAGTTTACTTCGTCGACTATCAGACCTGCTGTTATTCCATGCGAATTGATTATGATAATTCTCTTGTTATTCGATTCTTCTGTAGAAGGAATATTCAGACGCGTATGGAGGCTGACAACAGGAACAACGGTGCCGCGTAAATTTGTTACTCCTTCGATATACTGCGGAGCGCGCGGGACAACCGTTATAGATTGCAT
>JAFGPS010000060.1 GCA_016936075.1 Sedimentisphaerales bacterium
ATGCCGCTTCTTTTTCTGTTAGTATCGTTTTCTGGAAGATTAATACGCAGGCTTATATTAATAACTCGTGTCGCTGGGCTAAGAAAAGGTAACAATAAAATTCCATCCGAAGCTCAGGATTTCCTGAAAAAAGTCTGCACTAAAAATAAACTGAGAAAGCCTGCTTTAATATTAACTGGCCGCCGCGACTGTGCGATAGAGCTAAAAGGTATCCTGTTCGGATTATATCCGGTTATCGAAATAAGCACCGCCGCGATTGATATATTAAGCGTAAAGGAACTCAATTCGGTATTAGCCCACGAGTTGGGACATCTGCATCATGGTTTATGGAAAACAGAGATTCTTAAACTTCTATCCTCTGTGCTGTTTTTTCCCAACTACTATTTAACGCTATGTATGAACTGGGCTGCAATGGAAATAGAGGCAGACATATTCTCGCTCGAAGCGACGAAAGACAAGACATCTCTGATTAATGCACTATTAAAAACCTCTGCATCACAGTTTTCGAATACCGCATACGGTTCAAAAAAGAGCTTTAAAGAACATGACAGATTATGGAACTATCTTAAAGTACAGTTGAATTCCGTGCTCGTTTCTGTTAGATTCTTCTATGGTGACAGGTTACTGGGTTATGTTCACCCGAACCTGTCGGAACGTCTTGATGCGATTGAAAATAACTTAGCTGAGTGATATGTTTATGGATAATAAGAACTGGCTGAACAATATCAAAGATGTAGCTGAGAAATTTATTAGCGACCGTTACCCCCGGGAGATGCCAATGTTCGAGACTTTCTGGAACGTTTTTTCACTCCACCTGGGAAATATTTCAGAAGATACACCTCCGGAAGAAGTGATTTCAAATTCGCAATCAAATGCGATTGCCGGTATATCTTTTACCGGGGCAGATTCACTTGATTTGATGACACCGATAATAATCGCCACCGTTACCGAAGCGATTCTTTCAATAAAATCCAAAAAGCTATCCAGGAATGAACTGGAAGACCGTATTGCTTCTGCTGCATCACGTCATGGAGCAAAGCCGGGCTTGACCGAATGTCTTATAAGACATCTTCCTGCATTATGTACGGATATCAAGGAAGTTAGTAAAGATCCATTAAAAACGATTATTTCAAGTCCGCCTGAGCCGCAGTATCGAATATGGACGGCAAAAGGTACTTCGACTGTTGATTCTATTGAAGAGTATATAAAACAAAAAGACAGCTACATGTTCTTTTTAGATTTAAGAGAAAAGACACATAAATCAAAATTCCCAAATGGCGGCTCTATCAGTACACAGGCTGTCAAGCTTCTGGAATATCTTACGAGCAGGCTCGGTATAATAACTCCAAAATTTGAGATATTCAAAAATGTTTTCGATAATGACGCTGTTGAACTTACTGATTCAGACGAAAACAATATCGAGCAGCAGATAACCAAATTACACAAGTATTCCGGCAATAAATTCAGAAACTATTTATTCAGTAATCATACTGAAGGTTATGGTCTTAAAGAATCTTTTGCTGATAAGTTCTTCTTTTTCACCAGGTTAAGATAATTACACACAAACCAAGTTCTACACAATTCTTTTAATAGTTAATAGAGATACTCCGCTTAAAGTATGTCTCTGCCAATGTTTCTTCATGAATATAATTCCCAGACAGAGGAATTACACTGTTGATGTCAATTGAATAAACATTGAATTTTCTTCTCTAAAATAAATGTTTTATTCAAATGAATCTTTTTCTTTTGCCCGGTATAAACGCACCCGTTCAATAGTTTTTTAAGGATTAAATATGATAAAGAAAAGATTCATAACGTTGATACTTGACCTGCTGAGGAATTCAGTAAGAACCATATTTCTCGCCACAAGTATTATGATAGCCCTGTTCATCTCATGGTTTGTATTCAATTTTCTTACCTACCTGATGCAATGGCTTAACAGCACATTATTCAGTAAACCGTGGGACAGCTTTTAAGGATTTATAGCATGCAGAATAATCAAAACAACGGCTTTATAAATGATTTGCTCAATTTGTTGAATAGTCGTATTCACCTGCGAAGGCATCAGAAAATCGTACACGGTTCCGATGGCAGGAAAGTTATCAATGAGACAACAGATGAAACCGGAATCGGTAGTCAGAACGAAACGGTCAATATGATCGTGGACAATATTTATATTCTCGACTGCGGACATGTAAACAAATCAAATATCGGCGGCCAATGTCGCTACTGCGACGCTATCGTTTGCAGGGAATGCCTGCTTCTTTGCACATCCTGCGGACATTCGATTTGTCCGAACCATACGGTTATGGCGGATTTTTCAGGCGAGGAAAAACCCTACTGTCGTCAATGCAGCCGGGAAATTTCGCGTAATATTAAGCAGCAGGTCATTAAAAAACATATTCTTACATTCTTCATCGGTCCTTCTAAAGAGTAGTCATGGAAAACTATTACAATAAAATAATAAGCTTAATTCGCAATGCCAAAGAAGCAGGAATAAGATATGGTGATTACAACGATTTGAGATATCTTATCGCTAAAGGTTTCGACCCCAAAGAATATGCCAGACTCGATTCAAGATTTGAACGGCGGAAGATATTAAACAGCTTTTTACCAGAACAGTTTTTCAATAATCCTCAAAATGCCAAGGGAGACATAGTTCTCGGAGAAAACCCTGAAGGCACTAATAGGTATAGTTCTAAGTATGCCCCCTACCACTTATTAGCAGTTGGTGCAACCGGTTCAGGTAAAACGGTTTTCTTGATTTTCCTGTTAATGCAATACCTGTTGATTGCAAAGGGGATTTGGCTCTTTGACTTTATAAAGCGTGAACTGCGGGGATTCAAGAGATTGGCAGAAAAAGCCGGTAAAGAAGTTATTGTATGCAGGCATGAGAACCTGAGAATAAATATTCTCGATCCGCAGGAACTTGATCCATCATTATATATAAATATTTGCTCGGAATTTATTACGCTAAGCCTGCTTCTGCCGCCGGTTGCAAAGCTTATATTGAAAATATGTATCACGGATCTTTATAGAAGGTGCGGCGTACTTAACAACTCTAAAGCTGCACCCGTACTTTCAGAACTCATTGAGGAAGTTCAGAATTTCGATGGTAATAATGCCGCCAAGGAAGCAATCCTTATACGTTTAAGAGCATTACTTATTAATCAGCCTCAGATATTCGGTGTAAGAAAAGGATTTAAAATAAGCGAACTGGCCAGAAAATATATTGTCTGGGAATTCGATGGCCTTGAAACTCAGTACCAGAATCTTTTTGCTTCATATCTGTTGAGTTTTCTGTTCGCATACCGGACGGCCTTCCCTTCAAAAGATTTAATAATTACTGCCTTCGATGAAGCAGGAAGAATTTATTCCAGGAAAGCTGAAATTGCAAACGAGGGTCCATCATATATTTCAACTATGACCAGTGTAGTAAGGGGAATGAATATTTCAATTAAGGCTTTAACACAAAGCTGCTACGACCTGTCAAATTCAATTATAGCTAACAGTGGAATCAAAGCCTTATTCAGGGTTGGAACGGTTAATGATTACGAAACATTCGGCAAGGCAATAGGACTGAACAGCAAGCAAATTCAATATTGCAAAACCAATCTCGATACAGGCGATAACATACTCAAAATGGGCTTCGATTATTTAGAGCCGTTTGAGAATAAATGTCCTTATGTGAGAATACCTGATAATGTTACTGATGCTGAAGTAAATGATAGTGTCCAGGAATTATTAAGCACAGTTAAGAATACCACTCCAACACCATCAGTCGCGGAAACTAACAAGGATAGCAATGTTACTGAATCTGAATCAGATGAATCAATTCTACTGGATCAAGTTAAAAATAATCCTTTTGTAACATCGGCAACCGAGCATTATAAAGCCGCCGGACTTAGTACAAAACGCGGCGTTGCCGCCAAACAGGCTTTGATTGCAGCAAACCTAGTCAAGGAAATCGCATTAGAGAGCGGAAAACGCGGAGCTGCCAAAGCCTTTCTGGAAATTGTTCAATCGAAAGCGTCCGGCAGAAACGGCGGTTCGTTGCACAATTATTTAAGAGACAAGGCCAACAAATGGTACCAAATAAATAGTTGCAAAACCGAATCTGAGAAAACTATCAATGTGAATAGTCAATCCAGATTCGTTGATCTTGCTATTAACTGGCCGGGTGGTAGGACAGAAGCACTCGAAATAGAAACTGAATATACACCTCGTGCTATAGAAAACATCCGAAAGAATATCGAAGCCGGTTTTCAAACCGTATCTGTACTTACTCCCAATAATAAAGTTCGCCAGGCGATACTGAACAATCTTCCAGAGGATATTAAAGAGCGGCATATGGATAAAGTACAGTTTTTATCAATATCATTTTTTGACTGAAAGGACAATTATGCGAATCAAATGGGAAAATATTGCAGGAATACTAATCGTTGTAATTGTATTGACGAATCTGAAAGCGATATTCAATTTTATCAAATCAATGGGCTGTTGGTTTGCATCAAGCCTTAACGGATTAAATCATTTCTCGCCAGGCGCACAAACAGCGATTGCATTTACTTTAACAATTCTGGTTTTAATTATGGTTTTCAAACTAATTCAAAAATGAACATTTAAGAAGGAGAAAATTATGAAGCAGGAAAATAAGACAATTTCAAAAGAGGTTTCAAATGCCTCACTGTATCTGGCCGCGGCTCTTCAGGAAATGATGGACAGCACTCTTGTTAATTACTCAAACGGCATGGAAGATGTTCCGGGAAATATTATACAACTATCTAACAAGATAGAGGGGATTTCAAGAAAGCAACAACAGTCTCTGAATTCCTTCGATACAGTCAAACAGCTAATCGAAAATACAGTTTCTGCAAATGAATTACTGGAAAATGCCGGCCAGACAAATCTTTTACTTAGCAAAGAACATTATGAAGTGCATATTATCGAACCGATGCTCCGTTCACTTTTTCCGGTAGTGGATATTATCGAAGACTCACGCAAGCATAACAATCTCTGCCATTGCAGTTCGACCAAAGTACTGGATTCAATTTACTCACAAGTTTTGCAATTTCTTGCCGGCTATGGAGTTGAAATGTTTAAGCATCAGCCGGGAGACAAGTTCGATCCCAAAAAAATGAAACCTATAAAGTGGGAATTCACTTCAGATGCCTCTCTAAATAACACAGTAGCAAAATCTCTTCAGGCCGGATTCAGGTTCGAGCAGACGAAAATTCTAAGAATGGAGACTGTTACATTGTTTAAATACAAACCGTTAGAAATCGAAAATAATAATTTTAATGAAAGGATAGAAAAATGATACCTTCTATTGATGCAGGAAATTCACGTTTCAAATGTGCCGTGGCCGATGTGGCCGGAAATCCAAAATTAATCACAAACCGTTTCGGTGAGCCGTTCACACCAAGTGCAGTATTCTTTGCCCCGGATGGCTCGATTATAGTTGGTACTGAAGCATTGAACTCTGGTTTTGTCGAACCGTCAAGATTAGTAACTAACTGGAAACGGGCAATGGGTACCGATGAAGTACTTTATACATCTGAAGATGGAACGGCTTACCATGCAATTGATATTCTTACAATCTTATTAAAAGATGCCAAAAACAATATCGAAGCTAAAACCGGTCAGGTTGTAAATACAGTTGTTATTACTGTCCCGGCAAATTACTCCAACAGTCAAAAACAACAGACGATAGACGCGGCTAAGAAAGCCGGAATGCAGGCGATTACTTTACCGCACGAACCAACAGC
>JAFGPS010000061.1 GCA_016936075.1 Sedimentisphaerales bacterium
ACCAAATCAGTTAAAGTGTCGGCGCCGGTTGCGTTGATAATTGCAAGGCGAGGTATTTTATTTATGAGACCAAGCTCTTTCAGTTCAGAAAATGCTTTTCCGAAGGCGCTTGAGTTACCGAGGTTTCCGCCCGGCACAACAATCCAGTCCGGAACTTCCCAACCCAACGCTTCGATAATTCGGTACATAATAGTTTTCTGGCCTTCGAGTCTGAATGGATTGAGTGAATTGAGAAGATACAGACCAAGCTCGCTGCAAACGTTTTGAACCTGACGCATGCAATCATCGAAGTCGCCGAGTATCTGGATAGTTTGTGCGCCGTAGTCCATCGCCTGAGAGAGTTTGCCGAAAGCGATTCTTCCCGAGCCGATAAAAACGGTGCATTTTATGCCGCAGCTTTGGGCATAGAGAGCAACGGCGGCGGATGTATTACCAGTCGATGCGCATGCGCTTGAAGTTGCGCCTACCATAACCGCGTGGCTGAACGCTGCGGTCATGCCGTTATCTTTGAATGAGCCGGAAGGATTAAGTCCTTCGTATTGCAAAAACAGGCATCCCGGTTTCATATCGACGTATTTTGCTACTGGGTCGTTTTTCTGGAGAACTGTTTGGCCTTCGCCAATCGAGACTTTGTATTTATCTTCGCAGAAGTTGAGCAGTTCGCGGAACCGCCATACACCTGAAAAATCAAGTCTATTGTTCCTGGTTGCCCAGCGTTTTGCGAAATCGCTTAACTTTGCCGGGACTTCTACTTTGTTCCAGTCGTAGCGTGCATCGAGCAATTCGCCGCATTTTGGGCATTTAAAAAGTTTTTGGCCGTTGTCAAATTCGGCTCCACAATCGGGATTGATACATTTCTGATAAACTGTCTGTTTTTCACTCATTTACGTAAACCATTAATATTACAATACTTACTAATTAATCAATATTTTATATCATTCATATATTTATCGACCTATTTTTTACTGACCTGTAATTATATTAAATAAATAGTGATTTTGGTACTGAAATTGCCTTTTCAGGGAAGCTTTATTTTTTACAAAACTTTTACTTGCCTTATTTGTGTCAAAATATCAATAATAAGGTAAGTTATGTTTTATTTGAAAAAGGGGATAAAAATGGGATTTTTGAAAGAAATTACGATTTTATTATTAGCGTGCGTTAGTATTTGTCAGGTATATGCTCAAGGGGAAAATAACCAAAGTGCTGATGAGTGGCTTCTTATGAACTATTTGTCTCAGGGGCCGGGTAGTTCTGTTCCCAAAACGGTTGTACAGGAGCTTATTAATAAAGGTCAGGTATTCTTTTTGGAATATAAAAGAGATGTACAGATAAAGGATGAATCAGACCGTAAGAATCAACAAGTTTTAGTAGAATCTCTAAATAGAAAGGGAGTTTTTACAGTCGGCATTTCCGATCACAGGAGTAATGAGATTTATCCGGGTATATCAGCAACCTTCAGCAAACTTTCAAACTACAATAATCCTGAACCGAGAAACTGGCTTGAGCAAATGAAAGAGCCAATCGAAGCTGGTTACGAATTAAAGTCTGTTCGTATTATTTATCAACCTTCAATGGAGATTAAGACGCATTCTTATGAAAAATCCCGGGAAATTATTGCTAAGATTACGAATGAATTGCAGAAGATTTCGTCAGAATACGAGCAGTTTTCTGATTTTAATAATGCAATAATAAGCGTCGGGGCATTGAATGATGATACAAGGTTTCCCACGTTCCCAAGTCTATTCTATCGATATGGCTATGGACAAGAAGTTCCTAATACAAAAGGCTCTTATGAAAAAACTACAGAAAACTGGTGTACTATACGAATAGGATATTCACCGGTAAACGGCTTTCCAAAAGCTCAAGATCTTGCAGGCAAAACATTTTCAAGGCAAGGTATCGAAGCATACTGGGAGATAGAATCAGAAAATCAAGAACTTAATACAAAAGTTTCTGATATTGTAATTAAATGTTTTGCAAGTTTAGATGAATTCGAGCGGGAATTGGAAAAAAGCTTATCAGCATCTTCGACTGCGACAAGGCTAAAAGAGAATGCTGAAAAGCTGAAGGAATCTGATAGAGAACTTAACGAAAAGTGGGATTTGCCAGACGATGTCATTGACAAAACTTCAACTGATAAACTGTTTCTGCACTTTATTAATAGTCCGGTGGTAGCTATGTTAATGATATATGACACTCCTGAGCCGGGATTAACACGCCTTTTAAATGCGAACCATACTTTACGTGAATTTTATAACAGGGATGACATGGCTCAAGGTGCTTTAAAAATGTACAAGGAATATGATTTGTCACCAGAATCGATGACTGACGAAGAGATTAGGGGGGTATTCTCAAGGAATGAACGAATTCTTGAAAATCCTGAAACACAGAATCTTCTGGCTCCGAATAATATTGTAAATATGAAAATAGCACATATTACTATGAGGATTATGTATGCGGATCAAACTTTGCTATCGAAGCAATTCTTTCCGAAATTAAAGGGATATGAGCGAGAGTTTTTAAAGGTGATGCTGGAACGCTATGAAAAAATAGTCACACTGCGTGAGAAGTACGGCGAAGATTTTGGGCCGGCGGCTACTTACATACCACAATTTTGCCTTCGTATGTCGGAAAATCTCGATAAGGAATTTTATAACAAGCTTAGTGCCATCGAACCTTTTGGAGAAGGTCAGGGACAATTTATGGAGGAAGTTAAAAACTTCCTGGAAAACTTTGAAACAGGCAATAATGATTTACAGACAGAAGTATTACTATCCTCTTATCTTCCAAATTATGTCGAACAGAATCAATCTGATAATTCAATACCGTTATTAATAGTACGTCCGGTGGGTGGATTAGAAGAACTGATTGAAAAATATGAAAATGGCACGAAAATGCCAGAGTTTCAAATAAGAGGCTTTGAACAACTCAGGGAGAAATATTTAGATGCCAAGAAAAATGGACAAACTCGATGGAATTCACAAAACTGGATGAAAGATCCAAACTACTATAAGAGTCTTGATACATTAAAGTTGGCTGAAGAATGTTTTTCAGGAAGTCTCTTTGCAAATGAGATGGGGATTTATAATGATCCTGCAGTAGGATTGGAAAGTCTAAAGATATTTCATAATGGTTTTGCTGAACTATTTAATCGTGAAGATATGTGGAAAGGAATTTTACATGTATACGATGTTCTATCCTTAAAACTTGATCCTAAAGCTGATTTGAGGCAGATTGTTATGGCGAGTGGTCAGCTTGATGCGATATATAAGCTGTATAGTTTTTCGCCGCTTCGAGAACAGGCAAAAGGACAGGAAAAGATATTGTTAGATGCTAATTTCCGTACACTTAAAAGGTTTGTCTGGTACATAGAAAATTACGATTCTGAAAAAATGGGCGGCTCATCGGGTTTTTTTTGCGAACCATGCAGCGTAGCTCAGGTTGCATTAATGCTTGCAAAACAGGTTAATGCCCAGAAATATAATGAAATTATTAATCCTATTACAAGTGTACGCTGCACTCGGGAGCAAAAAATACCTGAATTAAAAGCATTTCTTGAACTTGTGATTTCGAGCCTGGAAGGATTTGTTGCTGAGTCGGACGAAGGGTGAAACTTTGGTTATCGATAACCAGATGCTTCACTGCCAGGCTGTGTCACAATTATGTTTTTAGTAATGATATTATATGTTCAATATGTTATCATGTAAAAATATAATTGGAAAGGATTTCAT
>JAFGPS010000062.1 GCA_016936075.1 Sedimentisphaerales bacterium
CTCTGCTTCACGCCAAATTTCGACGGGTTGTATTATCTCAAAAGAGAAGTTGTCTGCATTACCGCTTGTTGCATTGTAGTTCTTGAACATCGGCCACAGGCCGCCATCAAGTGGATCCGCAGTCTGGTCGTCGGTGAAGTATTTATGGTGCGGCCGGTGTGCTTCGTCGAGAGTATCGGTATCAAGGCTTCCAGAGGCAATTAAGCTGTTGTCACTCACCGCTCTCAGGCTGGTTTCTATCAGCACTCGAAAATCGCCCAGCTTGGTGAGAGTAACATTAAAGGTGTACCACGTACTTACTGGAAGGTCGGTAAAATCGCTGCTGCTCAATATTATTCTTTCCCCGGTGTCACCCGTATTGTTAAAATAAGTCTCAATATGGTACTGCTCCAACTGAGCGCCAAGAATTCTGTTCGATGTCGTTGAGTCATAGTCATTACTCATACCCAGCCGGTCATCATCGAACTTGTGGCTATCGCTACTTGTTTGAAAATCCATCGAAATACTCAGGGAATCTCCAACAGCAAGCTCTGTCCATTTAACGCGGTTCGCATCCAGCATAGGACCTTTTGACATGACGACAATAGGACTTGCGGAACCCACAATACCGCCAGTCACGACATTACTACCGGATCCGGAATACCAATTGGGTGTGTCGCCAAGAGCTGTTCCGTCTGCATAAGAATTGAAATCATCCGATACCACATAAGCATTTACGATGCCAGCCATACCGAATACAAACAATATACTAATTAACATCTTTGTACTCATCTTTTTCATTATTATAACCTCTAAATAAAATTAATCTGACTAAAAATGCTTCGGCCACACACCAAAACACTTACCATTTTTGAAGAGCGCTGACAATTACCTCATCAGAGCTCTATCCATCTAATTTGAATAAAAGAAAAGATAATCATCGAATTTACACACGAAATGCCCAGTTTAGAAATGCATAATTAGATATCACCTTCTGCTCCTTTTTCAAACTTCAGATCACCTATCCTAAATCCTTTCTTCTAATAAACAAAATATACTATTAAATACCGTCAACCCAATAAACAAGCCACAAAACAGGAATTGGACCCTTTTTTATTAGGTACACTTAAAAGCTATACAAGTTATTATTTGCTCAAAGCTATGCTTATCAGCATATTAAAAATAAAGAATTTAATAATTTTAACATAACAAAAATAATGGTTATAGTCAAGTATAATAAAGACTATTTTGTGTCAAGCGTCAATACTCTTATCTTTTTACGAACCTCACTTTTAAGCTCTTTGTGCTCCATTCGACACTTCGACTTCGCTCAGTACAGGCCTCGCTCAGGGCAGGCTTTTTGTGGCTATTTTCTAACTTTCGTGCTTTCCGCCGCTGGCGGGCAAGGCTTCGTGGCCTTCCTGGTGAATTTTTGTTTTTTTTCAGATTATTGCAAGAAAATCTCATTTCCAGCGTCTTACTTAGAGACTGAGCATAGATACTGAGCTTTTTTATTATTTTATAGACAATAGCGGCTGGTTATCCGATTATACAGTAAAACTCCATCAAAAATTTGTGGGAGAAACAATGAATAATAAAAAAACACAAATTATTCACATAATCGCATTTTTATGTATAATTCTCGCGTTTTTAATAACCTGCACAGCCGCTTTCGCACAATCCGAAAATATAATACAAAATAACAACACAGATCCTAATATCCAAAAAACATTCACAGTCCAGCATATTGACCCTAACACAGCGGCCAAAGTTGCCAAAACAATCATTAAACTCAAAATTTTCGAGATATCTCAAGAAACTCTGATTGTACCTAACCAGGAGAAAAAGTTGCTTACCGTGCGAGCCGCAAATTCCCATCAAATAGCTCTGATTGCAGAGATTGTTAAAAATATTGATTTCGAAGTTATAAACGAAGGCATGATAAATAAAAAATATATTAAATTAGAAAAACTGGTTTTCGATGATATTTACAAGATTATTTCACCCATATTCAGCAATTACGGCCATGCAAGCTACAATATTACTGCACGTATATTAGAAGTTACTGAAATAACTGATAATCTTGACAATTTCGAGAACCTCATTATCAAGTTAGATACCGACGGATTTTATAATACTGACTCAACTCCTGACACAGATATTATTGATACGACTAATCCTGTAGAGCCGAATCAGGATGCTTCGCTTTTAATTCCCGAACAAACCGATACCAATTCAATTGCAGTACAAGCCGCTGATGTAAATGAACCTATGATAGTCATTCAATTTCATGGCTTGAGAATTGAGCAAATAGCAGAACGCCTGCAACAATGGACCGGCAAAGAAGTCATACCTTCAAAGGAAGCAATGAATCTAAGATTTTCTGTATTTGCCCCCGAAAGAATGAAGCAAAGCGATGCAATTGCCCTGCTTTATAGTGCAATGAGACAACAAGGCTTTATCACCGAAGAAACTGATGATACAATTTATATCAAAAACGCCCCGTCACAACCGGATAATGATACACTATCTTATGACGAGCCTCTTGAAAATATTCCGGACAAAGACAAAGTAGTTCGGAAAATTTTCAAATTGCAATACGAGAAACCTTCGACAATCGGACAACTCATTAGTTCTTACCTCAGCCCATCCGGATATTTTACTGCTGACGATACTACAAAAACATTGCTTGTTAAAGATGCAATTAAATATTTAATACGAATTGAAGAAATGATAAAAGTATTCGATTCAGACCCAAATTCCGGAATAAGAATTTCTCCGGTCAATCCTATTGATCCTAACAATAAAGCTCAAAGAGAAGAATACGATGCTATATATGTTAAATTTATCGACGCTGAACTGGCCGCAGTAAAGTTGAAAGATATTCTTTTAGAAATGGAGTTTGACACAAAGAATAAGTTAATCATTTTGCCTTTGGCTACATCAAAGCAGATACTTGTTTTCGGCGAAAATAAAGATGACAGGGAACTGGCGGAGAGTCTGATTCATGATATTGATTACCAGGCCGCTGAAGAGTCTTACGATTTTGAAAACATTTCATTGAATTATATTGAACCACAAGCTTTTACCAATTTTGTAACAAATACAATTGAAGAATTTAAGAATCTGAGACTATCTTTATATCCTATAGCACCTTCAAAACAGATTCTTGTTTTTGGTGGAAAAGAGTATCGAGACGTTATCAAAAAATATGCAGAGGATATAGATATACTGGTATATCAGGGGAATAATTAGGTTTTTTAAAGAATAAAAAATATTTTTTTGAATTTTATATTTTTTTTATTGACAAATACTACAGCGTGTAGTACTTTGTATTAGAGTAGATAACAATGAGAGAATTTTTAATAGATGGGAACTTGATATGAGTGAAGAGATTAGCAAAAACTACGAGGAAAAAATGCTTGATGATTTGGGCGAGCTTCAGCGGGCGGTTATCGAGCAAATATGGGAACTTGGCGAGGCAGGTGTTCACGAGGTACGCGAAAAACTATCACGTAAAAAGAAGCTTGCATATACTACAATTTTGACCGCAATGCAGAAATTAGAAAAGGCCGGCTGGCTCGAACATCGCAACGAAGGGAAAACCTACGTGTATTTCCCAACGCGGACGCGCGAGGAAGCCGGGGCAAAATCCGTACGCAAATTCATCGAGCGAATGTTTGACGGAAATTCACTTTTAATGTTTCAGCATTTTATGCGTCAGAGCAAATTAAACGATAAAGAGCTTGTCGAATTACGAAAAATGATTGACGAAAAAAGGAAAGGGAGCAAAAAATGATAAGCGGGATATCCTCAGGCAATTCACTTCTTTTGACCGTTATATGGCAAAGTACCCTGTTTCTCATAATAGGAATTGCAATTAGTATCATCCTGAGAAACCACTCTGCACGGGCACATCGCATTCTGCTTTTATCGATAATAGCATCTGTATTCGTACCTGCGATGACAATTCTGGTAAAACATTTTGACCTTGGTATTTTCGAGGCTAAAACTGAAACAATCGCAGTTGTTGAGGAAGTTATTGAGCAAGAACCTGTATATGAAACCTCTTACAAGCCACTTCTTATGGCCCCGACAGACATGAGTGTTCAGCCGCAATTTTCATATGTGGAAACTCCCCTTCTGGTCGAACCAGAAGAAGAAATTGTCGAAGCTCGAACTTCTTTCAACACGTTTGTTCGAGAGAACTGGCGTTTGATTTTAATATGTAGCTGGATAGCGATAAGTTTACTTTTAACTTTCAGATTGCTCGTGACATTCTTATTGAGTATTCGTTTGCTTAACAAAGCGGAACCTCTCGATAATGAAAGAATTAGCAAAGCATTACAACATGCCAAAGAAAAACTTGGAATACGCAAAGATGTAAGGCTCTACGGAAGCAAAAGCATTAAAAGCCCTGTTATATGGTGCTGGAGAGTAAAACCTGTGCTTTTAGTCCCGAAAGCTGCAGGACGATTTCATGAGCGAATCGACTGGACAGGTGTATTGTGTCACGAGCTTGCACACTGGAAAAGACGCGACCACATTTCCGGCCTAATCGCAGAAATCGCGGCCTGCATTCTTCCATGGCAAATTATTTTATGGCTCGCAAAATCGCGATTAATTAATTTAAGCGAACACGCCTGTGACGACTGGGTAATAGCTACCGGAAAAACAGGTACAGATTATGCCGAGTCTCTGCTGGATATGACACCAGGCGGACAAATGGCCTTTGTCCCTGCGGTCGTGCGAGACAAGAACGGCCTGGCCAAAAGAATCCATAGAATATTAAAAGACAGTTGCGGCAATCCACGAACTGGTTTCCTCTGGGCCGTAATGGCCTGTTTTATCGCCTGTTCCATCGGGATAACTGTAGCGTTCGCTCAAACAAGACCGGCAAAACCAAAACCTGTCGAAACAAACACTTCCTATGAAGATAAATCCGTAACAGGCCGTGATATCCCTGTAAGCTTTGAAGGAAAATATGAAACAAATCGTGATATTCCGGTAAACCTGAAAGCGGGTCAGGATGGGACGCGAAAAATCATTACGACAAAATCGATCAGATTCGATAAAACAAGCTCTGAAGTAAAACCTTATTTGAAAATAGATTATCGTCAGGGAAAAGGTTTTATCTGGCAAGCGACAATAGAATTACTTGATGAAAATAATAATGTCATTGCCAAAGAACAAACTAAACCATCAGGTACAGGAATCACATCAGGACAACCAGTTGTCATAGAACGTCAGATTGACTTTTTACCCTTCCAAACGGATGAAGTCTCTAACGCTAAAAATTTCAGAATCACCTATGAACAACTTGAACCTGTATATGACGAAATAGGACGTCCGATTAATGAGACAAGAACAGACTGGATTGAAGGACGAATAACAGATCCTGACGGCCAGCCAATTGAAGACGCAATCATTTTGATCAACGAGTATAAACCTAATGCAAACTCAACCAGAATAGCAAGAATCGCAACCGATGAAGATGGCCGCTATAAATTTGGAGCAGTTGATTGGCCTTATCATATCGGCGTAGAATGGCAACGCAAGCCTGAGGGAGATAATACTCAATATTTCCAGACTATTGAATTTAAACCAATTTTATTTGGACAGAATAAAGTCGATTTCAAATTCGAGTGGTTACCTTTTCCCAAAGGATCTTCGTCAGTCTCAGGAAAAGTAACAAACCAATCAGGAAATGCTCTTGGGGATTACAAGGTATCTCTTATTTTTGACAAGGATTCGAATGATAATATAAAATCCGGCGATTACATTACATATTTCTGGATCAACCAACAAATTAACAATAAAGATGGTTCTTTTGAATATGACAATTTACCGGAAGGTAAATATAAAATATGGATTATACCAAACGATAAAAAGGGAAATGAATGGCCTTTGAAAGAAATTGAGTTAGCAGCAAACAAAACAACTGAAACTGAAATTGAAGTAATTTCAAAGCATAAGCTATTTGGACGCGTTTTATTCGAGGATGGAACTCCCGCGATTGTAAAACCGGCTCCATGGCCTGGTGCCAAAACCTCGATAGTTTTGCCTGTACTAAATACTCCTATGTCGGGCGAAATAGGAACCATTGATGAAGAAGGATATTTTGTCATCTATCTTGAGCAGTATGAGTTCGATGAGCTTAAATCAGGAACAAATTTAATTCGAATCAGTTTACCTGAAAAAGAAGAGCATAACGGTAAAACAGTGGGTGAGTTTCCATTTGAACTATTATCCGAAAACAAAGAAACTGCAGGTACGATAAAAATAAAACGCATGGAAACGTCATTAAACGAAGAAACTTACCAAATATTAAACATGGATTCACTTCCAGACGGCTGGGATTTAAGTTATGACGATGGTATTGTGTCTGAAGGCGAAAGATACTGGCCGGCAAATATATCAAATGATTTAATACAACTTAATTTTATTCCAGCTCCGGCTAATGAGTATGATGAAAGCTGGAAAGATGAAAAACTTGAATTAAGCTTATTGTCCAAACAAAAAGAGCAAATCAATACAATTATCATATCGAACAACCAGGAAGATAATAAGATTGTAATCGCACCAGAAAAATACAACCTAATATACAAACGAGCAAAAAGAGATTCTGGTAGTTCGTCATTTACACCAATCGAGAGCGTAGAATTCCCTATTGATTTGACCAAATCGGGAATGTATAAACTGAAATTCAGGCCAAAGATAGAATCAGCCGGAACCATAGAATCGGGCACATATCCTGCAGCAGTATGTACTGGTACAGTAATCGACGAAAATGGTAATCCCATAAAAGAAACTCAAGCAGCAGCGTACGAAGCCTTTTTCGATAAGGCAGGTAATATCAGTATGCGTTTCGTTTCAAAAATAACTACCACAGATGGCAATTTCAAGTTTGAAGCCGCACCGACGGTGACAAAAAACCGCAGTCAGGGTGGTATTATTGTAGCCGAAAAAGATGGATTTGCTATTGGATGGGCACATTGGCCGCTTTATGGTGAACAGAATGTAAATATAACTCTGTCAAAGCCATTGAAAATGTCGGGACAAGTTTTAGATGATAATAACAATCCAATTGCAAATGCAGAAGTCAGGGCTGTCTTATTCGAAGATAAAAAATCTGAGGATGAACAAACAAAATGGCTTCCGGGTGTTGGACCTTTAAACTGGCTCACAGTTCATACTGATGAAAATGGATTGTTCGAATTTGATAATATACCCGACAATGTACGCTGCGGCTTCTTAGCCTCTGCAAACGGATTAGGAACAATGTACTCTTGTGAGCCGGACGGTGATGGAGGATATAAAAATATCAACTACGCCGCGGGCACTACAGATATAAAAATGATTTTATCTCCTGAAGCGATTATTGAGGGAAAAGTAATAGACGAACAAACGGGGGAAGCTTTAGCAGATGCAGTTCTATCGATAATTCCACATTTTACCGGGACTTTTTTTGAAAGGTATTTATGCACAACGAAAGAAGACGGAACTTTCAGAATAACCGGACTTCGAAATGGAAAATATGTAATAAGACGAGCAGGACAAAATGCTAATAAAGTTGATATTGTCGCGGAATCAGGAAAAATAACCAATGACGTTGTTATCAAATTACCTCGGGACATTCCAATCACCGAAACTCGTAACGATAGAATAAGGCATAATGAAAACCAGGTAAATGCAGCCAGCAAACCCGTAAATTCAGAAAGTAAAAATTTATTTTCTAAAGATATATTATATGCCTATAACCTTCCTGAAAGCTGGAGCTTGAATTATGATAAATACATCGCGTCAGAAGGAACAAAACAAGGTTCTGCAAATATGGGTAACAATCTCTCGTCCCTGGAAATTCTGCCAAAACCCAAAGATGAAAAAGACGAAAGCTGGAAAAATGAAGATTTCAATTTCAGAATTTATTCCCTCGATGGAACAGTAATGGGTGACATTACGCTTAGACCTCAAAAGCCTGAACTGAGTGATACCCCCAAAATATTCCAGCCGGGAAGATATCTTCTTAAGTATGAAAGACAATACGGTGAACCCGGAAAGAATTATCGTGTAAATTCTGATTCATTGTTATTGGATATGAGTAAGCCGGGAATGTATCAATTACAATTCGATCCCAAATTGGGTAATTGTGAAATATCAGGTTCAGCAGGAGGTTGTTATGCTGTAAATTTCGAATTAGCAGGTGCAAAAGATTTTCCGGTTAGAGGACTTGCATATATAAATCGCGAAAAAGAATATCGTTTGGATGGTTTGCCGAACGGCACGTATCGTCTTAGTGCGGTTGACCAGCAATCAAATGGCAATGTTGTTGTAAGTCAAACTCAGGTTACTATTGAAAACGAATCCAAAGTCACTGTAGATATTAAACCTCCGTCACAGGGAAATTGCTCTTTATCAGGTTCCATACTTGGTAAGCAAAATACATACCTTGTCGGCAATCCGAAGAATCCAATCCAGAGGAAAGGTCAATGGTTTGTTCTACTACGTTATCAACTGACAGGAAAAGTCACGAATACATATGCTTACGAAGCTATAACTATGGATTCAAAGTATGTAATCCGCGGCAAAGAAAATATCGTACAGGAGACTCCCGAGAAGGCGAATTTCAAAATACAGGGTATTGCTCCCGGAATTTATAATGTCACTGTCATAGAAAATCCTTCTTATGAAGGTGCCGTAATATCACGACAGCAATCTAAAATATTAACCATTAGTGCCGGCCAGGATATCGTTCTGGATTTCGATTTGCAGCAGACAAAGGAAAATGCAGATGATGTAAATCAGATAGACGCTTCGCAAAATTCACAATCTACAAAAGAACAGGAAAAATCTGGAGAACATACTGAACCAGACAATTTTATTCTAATCGATACACAAATTACATGGGCCAGCAATGAGTTTCTTAAAGAAGTTGGTCTGGATGCTGACTCCCTTCAAACTTCCGAAAAATGGTCGAAATATCGAGTTGATGATCATATAGAACCAAATAGTTTTATTATAGATAATCATAGAGCAGAGAATCTTTATAAAGCTGCAGAGTCTCGAATGAAATCTCAATATGATGTATCTTTAATTGGTTTTACAACCAAGGTTTTTAATAAAAATGGCGAACAGCTTAATAAACCATCAGGTGACCAATCTTTTTATTACAACCCACAGTTATCAAAAGACGAGAAAAGCGTTAAACTTAATTTAGCTTTATCGAAGGATTTCAAAAGTCAAACACAACCTTTAATGTCGTCTATGTATAAAAACAGAATTGGTTTCGGATTAGGCAATTCAGTTACAGTCAATCATGTATCATCCCCGGATATATTTATCCCGGGTGATCATACATTGCTTATTCTCTGCGGAAAAGTAATGGCTAAAGAGACTAAGGTTACCCCTGGTGTACCAGTATTAAAAGATTTGCCTGTTATTGGTGGAGCCTTCAATAATACCATTTCATTTGATCTTGAAATAGGAGGTCAAATTAGAGAAGCGATTTTCTATAGACCAGGTGTGCCAGTATTACGAGACATACCTCTTCTTGGTGACCTTTTCGACAATCCATCCTATATTAGAACAGAAATGAATCAATTAGTTCTCGTTACAATACATATTCTTTCTAAAGAGAATGCTGAGAAATTGATGACGGAAAAATCGGGACAACCGATAATTTTAAAACCATATATTATTTAAGACAAGCCCCCTGGAGTCCATCTTAAGTAATTAGCGTCTAAAGATTAACATGAGAACAATTATTATGAGGAAAACCGCGGCTACTCCACTAAGTATCAAAATTGCAGTGCGGTATTGAGCGATTTTTTCTTCGCTGTAATATTCGTCTTCATCATCTACCTTTTCTCCCTCTTCCAGTGATTCCAGCGCGGTAACATCAAATTTCCTATGCGCCTGTATCGGTGACCTGCCCTCCCGCAATGCTTCCAAATCAGCAAGCAGTTCCTTAACATCTTTATAGCGGTCTTCCCTGTCCTTGGCCATCATAATTTCGATGACTTCGGAAACTCCGGCTGAAAGGTTCGTATTGATATGGTCCGGCGGAATAAGCTTTTCTTTGAGGTGCTTTCTCATAACATCTGCTGAATTATCCGCCATAAAAGGAACACGGCCTGTTACCATATGATAGAATGTCGCACCGAGCCCGTAAATATCAGCCCGGCCGTCAATATCGATTTTGCCGCGAATCTGTTCAGGCGAAATATAGTACGGCGTACCGTATGCTTTGCCTTCTTCACTTTGAGCGGCTTCTATATCACTTGTTGCACGTGCCAAACCCATATCTGCGAGCTTTACTACGCCGTTGGTATTTATCATTATGTTCTTGGGTTTTACATCGCGGTGAATTAAATTCTGGGCGTGAGCATGCTCAAGTGCATGAGCGACCTGGATTATAATTTCAAGAGCCTCAGATTCGGCAAAAATATTGCCTGCCGTCAAATCGTCGGAAATATCTTTGCCCTCGACATATTCCATTACAAAATAGTGGTATCCCCCTGCTTCACCGACGTCGATTGCCTGTACTATATTGGGATGATTCAGTTTACCCGCGGCCTGACCTTCTTTGTAGAAACGAGTAACATATTCGGGATTATTGGTAAATCGCTGGGGTAGAATTTTGATAGCTACGATTCGGTTCAAACTCAATTGCCTGGCTTTATACACTACCGCCATTGCACCGGCACCGAGTTTGCCGAGAATTTTATAGCCTGGGATTTGATGTGCGGCCGCTTTGCTTTCCTTGATACTTGATGTAAGACGCTTAGCCTGGTTGGTTGTAATGAATCCAAGCTCTACCATGAGTTCCTGGAGAATGACAGGACCGGCCTTGCGACGATTTTCCATCTGCTTGAGCGAGTGCTTCAACTCTTCGTTGGTGCACAAACCCTGCTCAATTGCCATTTTGCCAAATAAAGTATCGTAGTTTGTTTCGTTTGTCATTGGCCTTGCTTCAATAGATCACAAAAGTAGTTAATATCCAATCCATTGGTTTTTTATGACCCGATAATTACATTACTGCGGTAATTATCGGCCTATTGTGACCAATGTCAAAGAAAATTTAAAATTTCTCATAGAAAAAAGAAAATTTACACATATATTGTAACCAATATCCAATAAGTAATTCGACCTTTTTCGAGAGTGAGTTTAGTATCTTTGAATTTGAAAAGTCCTATTCGCTCGGACTTTGATCAATATATTTCTTATGCATGCCTTTTCTGAGGAATTTTATTTTCTTTTCAGCGGTATCGACACCAGTAAGTATTAATACCGTCAGTATAGCCAATTTGACACCTGTTAAGGGGTAATTAGTTCCGATGGTTATTCCGATAGCTGCCAAAATCCAGATACAGGCCGCTGAAGTTACACCGACAACAATTCCATTGCGGGCAAGGATAACGCCGCCGCCAAGAAAACCTATACCGGTAATTATCTGCCCGATTACGCGAAGGTCCAGCACTTCCTGATGGTTGACATCGGAAAAAGTCGTAAACGCATACGTACTAATACAGATTAGTATGCTCGTGCGAATGCCAATAGGCTTGCCGTGGATTTGCCTTTCCAGACCGATAATCGTACCGGCCAGCATGCCACAAAAAATTTCTACCCAGTTGAAAGGTGTAATATCAAATATAGTTTTTAATATATCCATGCCAGAAAGATACATCTGGGAGTTGAAATAAGCAAGCGAAATACTATTACCAATTAGTAACTGTAGGGTGCGTGCCAACGCACCAATTCAATAACTTTTTAGCCACAGAGCCCACCGAGTACACAGCCGAAGGTGCCAAGGGTATGTACGCAGATTATAAAACGTAGGTCCCTCGGACTCCTTGCGGAGGTGTGCTGTGCACACCAAAATAAAAATATCCTGCTACGTAGGCCCCTCGGGCTCCCAGGGAGGTGCATTGAAACGCACCATTTCCAAATATATAATCACACAGAAAAAGATGTAGGATGGGCTTCAAAGGAAATTGCGCGAAATAATATAAGTTATTGCGCTATAAAGAGTTCGCCTCTATAATACTCCTAAGGAC
>JAFGPS010000063.1 GCA_016936075.1 Sedimentisphaerales bacterium
AAGAATCATTTTGGGGAAAACCGATGAAAAAGAAAGACACAGAAAAAAAAGAAAATTCTCAGGAAGATTCAAAAGAACTTCATGAAACTATAGAAGCACTACAAAAAGAAAAAGATGAAGTTTTTGAAAAATTGCAGCGTATTAGTGCAGATTACGCAAATTTTCAAAAACGTGTACCAAGACAGATTTCTGATTCGATAAACTATGAAAAAGAGAGAATTATAAAATCACTTCTCCCCGTTCTGGACAATTTTGAACATACAATCCTCAACACCAAAAATTCAGAAAATGTCGATATTCTTGCAAAAGGTGTACAAATAATTTACGACCAGATGCTTGATATTCTTAAATCACATGGTGTAGAACAGTTAATAACATCGGACCAGAAATTTGACCCTTCGAAGCATGAGGCAATGATATTGAAAAATGATCCTGACAAGGAAGACAATATCGTCCTGGAAGAATACCAAAAAGGATACAAACTCAACGAAAGAGTTATTCGTCCAAGCAAAGTTGTAGTTAATAAATTACCGGTTGAACAGGCAGCAGAGCAGGAAGAAATCGAACAAGACAATATTGAAGAAGAACCTGATACAACCGATACGGAGCAGTAATATAAAATGCCTACTTATGAATATAAATGCGAAAATTGCGAACATCTTTTCGAGCATTTTCAATCAATGACATCCAAACCATTACGTAAATGTCCAGAATGCGGCAAAAACAAACTCATTCGCCTTATAGGTTCCGGTGCAGGTATAATATTCAAAGGTACAGGATTCTATCAGACAGATTACAGAAGTGACAGTTATAAAAAATCGGCAGAAAGCGACAAAAAACCTTCGAGTACAACAACCGAAAAAAAGGATTCAACAACAAAAGAGCCAAAAAAAGAATCTAAAACAGCCGAAAAAAAATCTACTCCTAAATCTAACAAAAAAGCTGAATCCAAATAAATATATCGTAATCACTTAATGTGAAAGTTGTCCCACGACAGTTTTTCGCATTAATTTTTCATTTGCATCTGTACCGGTAAATAATTTAAATTGTACCATTGCCTGGTTTACGAACATTGACACGCCATCAATTCGTTTGGCTTTCTTTGCTTTTGCATCTTTCAATAATTGAGTTTCCGCGGGATTATAAACCGTATCGAATACAGCCATTGAACGTTTGAGGTATTCTTTCTCGACAGGACTTGAATCAACATTAGGATGCATCCCTATACTTGTACAATTGACAAGAAGCATTGCATCTAAATTTGCCAATTCATCTAAAGAAGCATATTCACAATTGAACTCCGCAGCAAGTTTTTGGGCCTTTTCCACTGTCCTGTTATAAACTGTTATTTTTGCACCAGCGTCACTGAGTCCCGCGACTATAGCTCTCGAAACACCTCCTGCGCCGACAATAGCGACAGGAAGGTCATTAAAATCTGTTTTTGTGAACTGTAACTTATTCGAAATAGCTTCCATTGCACCGGTATAATCTGTGTTATACGCTTTGACTTTGCTATCCATACTTATAATAAGGGTATTAACGGCCCCGATTTTATTAACTAAAGGATCAATGAATCCCTGATGTTCTTTTGCATAATCAAGAGCGTTATGCTTATGAGGTATAGTGACACTGAAACCATGAAAGTTCATCCATTTTCGTAATACGATAGCATTAATAAAAATATCGAACTGCTGCTTCTGCCCCTCGACAAGCAATGGCAGATACAATCTATTCATACCCATATCAGCAAAGCACGCATTATGAATCGCAGGACTCATCGAATGTGCAACCGGATTTGCTATGACACCAAAAAGTTCAGTATCAGGTTTTATAGAATCGTAACGGTATAAGTTTTTCATTTCATCGATATGTATTTGGCCGGGTGCGGTTGCCTGCTCCTGCTCGGTACAGACGAAAGTAACAAAGCTTCCAAATTTCTTTGCAAGTATTCTACTGATAATACCTGCTTTACCCATGCAAAAAACGATTCGCTCGCCGCTTGTCTTGTGCAGCAAATCAAATGCATCAAAACAGTCATTAATATGATTCGCGGTATAGATAAGTTTCGGTATTGTACCGGGACATATCGTTGAAATTGAGCGAAACAGTTTACTTATATCAGGAAATCTTGTCTGGAAATTATGTGCAGATAAAATCAGTCTGGCTCTCGAATTTTTTGAAATCGCAAGCCTGATTTTCTCCTGCCGGTCGGTTGCAAGAAAATTGTCATACTCGAAATCAATATAGTTTGCACCAGCACCAAGAGCCGTAGTAAGCACTTCAACTCTCAGTTTGATTGGATAATCAATCGCACCGCCCTGCCTTATATCGCGGCAGGTCACAATAATAGGCAACTTTTTCTTACTCGTATTTTTATAGTCGCTAATCAATTTCTGCGCTAATTCGACATTTAGACCTTCAAGGTAATCCATGCGAAATTCGAGCATCTCAGCACCGGCAGATTCAGCTTGTTTTATCTGCTCCTGTGCCTGATCCAAATCCTTAGCCGATATGGGTACAGTTAAATAAGTCATAATTAACATATAACAACCAGAGGCATTAAAATCAAGCGCAAAAACCTCGCATGTGTTTGATTTATATTGACTTTTAAACCTAAAAACAGTATAATCGCTTTTGTATTGGGGATTATATTTACATCACTTTACTAATGTTTTTATGGGACACGAGGAGGTAAGATAAAACACAAGATAAGGATAATTCTGTTATGTTTCGTACTACTACAGCTAAAGGGCACTTCCCTATCCGCAAAAAATATAACTTCAGAGGAGGCTGAATTAGCCGCGAAAGGATGGCTTGCAAGCAATAGGGAAAGTCTTTATATAGACTCAAATCGCAAGGTTGAGGAAATCGAGTCTTTTGCTGATGAAACAGGTAATACTCTATACTACATCGCAAGTTTACAACCTTCTGGCTATCTGATTATTTCGGCTGATGATTTGGTCGAGCCGATTATTGGTTTTTCAAACGAAGGAAGATATGACACCTTGAACAACAATCCTCTTGTGACTTTAGTCACGCAGGATATCCCGAACAGAAATTATTCAGCGAAATTTACAGAAGATTATCAATTACTCAGTATCGATTCGCAAACTACAGAAACTCAAAATAAATGGAACCACCTGATTACACAAGGCCATATAGAAGAAACCGGATTTGAGCTAATGGGGCTTTCTACTTCTTCAGTAGCGGATATACGCGTTGATCCCATGATAAAAAGTAAATGGTCGCAAATAAACAGTTGCTGGAGCAATCCCGTTCCATGCTATAATTATTTTAGTCCAAAACAATACCCATCCGGCTGTGTCGCGACCGCTATGGCACAACTAATGCGTTACCACAAGTACCCTATTGAGAGTATAGATAACAACACATACAGAATTATAGTCGATGGACACCTTTGGCCCGTTAATCCAGTAAGAGGAAGTCTTATCGACTATGCTTACGACTGGGATATCATGCCGCTCGATCCGAATTGCACAACAACACAGGCACAGCGACGAGAAATCGGAGCACTTTGCTACGATGCAGGTATTTCTATTGGTACAAACTATTATTCAGAAATCTCAGTCGCTGATGTCTATAACGTTAAAGACGCATTAAAAAATGTTTTCAAATATGGCCAGGCAATCTCCGGCTACAATGATTCCAAAAACATCGGCCATGGCCTAATCAATATGATTAATCCCAACCTTGACGCGGGCGATCCAGTTATACTTACCATTCATAGAGAAAATGGCGGCCATGCGGTCCTCTGCGATGGATATGGCTATTATTCCGATACAATGTATCACCATCTGAATATGGGCTGGGCCGGAATAAGTGACGCATGGTATAACCTGCCAGATGTAAACGCGATTGACTGCACTTATACTTCAATTATGATGTGCATATACAATATTCATATAACTGATGAAGGCGATGGCGAAGTAATCAGCGGCCGCGTTTTAGACCATAATGGAAAACCTATCGCAGATGCGAACGTCTATGCAGAAACTTTGGACAAACAGACAATCATTTCGACAAGCACAAACGAAAAAGGAATTTACGCTTTCGATTGCCTGAACTCTGCTACGACCTATTCAATTAGTGCATTCGCACCCGGTCTTATTTTCACAGACCAGGAAATAACTACAGGAACATCAAGTAATAATAAACCTGTTTCAGGAAATATATGGGCAGTAGATTTTACAGGAGACTACGCAGGAGATTTCGATGAAGATGGAGACATAGATTACGAAGACTTCGCAATTTTCGCTTTATCCTGGCAATCCACTCCCAAAGACAAAAACTGGACCCCCTCCTGCGACCTTAGCAATCCCCCAGACAATATTATAGACTCCCTCGACCTGAATATCTTTATCGATAGCTGGTTAGCATACTCAAAATAAAACCATAGATTTCTTATATTTTTAAATGATATACTCCCCAAGAGCGGCTGGAAGCAGTTGAATTAATGAGGCAAATTGTCTATGGCTATGATCCATCTACCATAAGAATTCAAAAAGTTTTTGAAGTTATTCAACTAAAACCACACACTTCTTGATGTTTTTCATTTTCTATAAAAGATAAAATCAAATACAATTCTTCAAATCATTATCAAAATGGTAAGCGTTCACAGAAAAACATTGTTTTGCTATTTTTATGCAAAACAAACGCACAATTGTCATTCCGCACTTGTTGCGGAATCCAGAAAATAAACGAATATGGATTCCCGCCTTCGCGAGAATGACAAAGTCATATTCTCTGTGAACGGTGACTTAAAATAAGAGTTTAGCAAAATATTATTGATTTGTTTTGTCAAAACGTTTACAAATAGTAACTGATTCAAGGAGTGTGCTCCGGCTGATTTTTAACAACGTTTAAGGAAAAGAGTTAGATAATGCCTTCAGGAAATGGAAGTTTATTAAATAAAGCACAATGCAAGAAATTCGCTCTTAGATGGGCCCAGGAATGCAGGATGGGATGGAAACCGGAAAGAGTGTCGAAACAATTCATCGATGATCTCGAAACAAAAGTTCGCCTGGCAATTCAATCGGCAATAAAACGTCACCCGACTGTAGGAAAAACGATAAAAGATTTGTCATAAATTTACTAAGTTTGGTATTAGTCAATATAAGAAACACTAACCAACTGGATAACTATATCGAGCAAAGCTGGATTCTGTAAGCCGCGTTTAATTTCCATGGATTTAATACCGATTAACAGGTCAGAGGCTTCAACTTTCTGGACAAATTGAATAGTCTGGCTTAATGTAACCTGATTATATTTAACTTCAACGTTTGTTTTTTCATACTCTTCGCTGATAGCCATTGTAGATGGTGTCATATTTGCAAGATTCTTATTCAAGCCGCAATCTTTCTGTATTTGTTCGATAGCAGAAAGAATTTTCTTATCTTTCTGCTGGTTTTCTATCTTCGTGCGAATTTTCTCAAGCTCCTGCTTTAGAGAATTATATTCTTCGCTTTTCGATTGCAATTCGGAAAGGATTATTTTCTTCTGTGAGACAACGCGTTTCAAATTAGTTTTGTGATTGATTGCAGGTCGCAGAAATACCTGTATTGCTATAAGCAATGCAATGCAGCCAAAGGCTATAATAATAACGTGTTTTTCTCTTGGTCTTAAGCTCATTTCAATTTATCAATTGTCCATATCAAATTTAATCAACAGGCTAAAAGGCACATTACTACTTTTCGGGTTCAAATCAACGTTTTGTATTTCAACCGAATCAAAGTCTTTTGTTTCCTGCAGCATTTCTACAATATTATCAAGCGTCTCAAAATCAGCGGCTATTCCGCTAAACAGAACTGATCCTGGAGTCATTGAAATACCAGTAACACCAATATGCAAATCCGGCGTAATTGTTTGACTGATATTATTCAGTATTTTGATAGCCGGGACCCGACTCACTGTTTCAGAAGCAATTACATTATATTCCTTCTCGAGTTGGATATACTTGTCATTCATTTGAGCAAGCTCGTTCACTATCTTTTTCTCTTCAGGTAGAGTCTTTACAAATACATCTCGTATCTGCTTTTCGAGGCTTTCATTTTCCTTTTCCAATCCTTTAAGCTGACTGAAGAAATTCACAAGCAATAATGCCGCAAATGCAACTGCAAGAACCGCAAAGCTTAGAACATTTCTTTTAGTTTCATTTACCTGAACAGCTTCAGCTTTATCTGCGGCGAGGAAATTAAATACATTTTTGGATTGTTCCAAACCTATCAATGCCAATCCAATGGCAATAACAAGTTTATTATTTTTCTTTTGTTCAGATTTGTCAATTATCTTTATAAAAGGATCAGATATAACAATCTCGGAGTTTATCTCTTTTGGTAATTTCTTTTTTATATTCAGTACAAGATTATGATTGCCACTGAGAAAGATTTTTGACGGCAGTGGATTCTTCGTATCAGAAACAGCCTTCAGAGTCAATGTAATCTCTTGTTCTAATAAAGATACCATTTCGTCTGTTTTGATATTATCAATATATCTTACAGAAATAAGAGAATCTTTTTGATACACTCCAAGAATCGCCCTGGAACTATCAACATGCATGATAATTGAACTATCTTCAGTAGCAAGATCATGGTTCAGTTTTGCAGCATCATAAAGAGCTGAGATTTCAGAAGTCACCAATGAACAGCTTAATCCTGTTTCATTGATAATTTGAGTCCAGTTCTGAAGCTCCGAACGTTTTACCGCGCCGACAAGAAGTTCCTTTTGACTTTCATTTATATTTCGGCTGCTGCATATATTGGTAACAAGGTCGTCAAAAGAAATAGGAAAATCATCTTCCAGTTCGTATTTAATCAGCCGCTCTATATCTTTGTCAGATGAAAATTCTGTTTTGAAATTATGAAAAAATACTCTGCCGTATGGCATTGATATTATGACAGGTGCTTTGAAATCGAAATTTTCATTGGTGATTGTATTTTTGATAATAGCATGAACTTGTTCGGTATTAACATGATTCGAAGAGTCGCTATCAGACATTCGATGAACATGACTTTTTTCAAGGTAATACCTTCCCCGTTTACAGCATAGCTGAGCAAGGCTTATATAGTATTTGTTAATATCAATACCAATCGTTCGTTTCACTTTACATTACCTTTTATAAATCATTACGATTCAAAACGCATCAAAACATCAACATTCGAAGTTGATGGATTTTTTCTTAGTACAACTTTCACAACTCGTTCAAAATCTTCTACTACACCTTTAGCCGTAACTATGTAATACATATCATTCGTTTTCACTGTAATTACCGGAAATATCTCATCATATACTTCAGATGTCATGCCCGGCACCAGTTTTAATTGTTCTATATTTAAATATCGTCTATTCTTTCGTTGTTCAACAATGTTTTGTGCCAGCGGCAGACTCATATTTTCAGAAAGGCTCTGAATAACCATCGCCGAAGCTTCATTAATATTTATCTTTCCATCGCCATAAACAGTTAAATACTGACTTATTCCCGGTATGGATTTTATGCCGGCATTTTCATCTCCAGAGCAGCCATAAAATATATCGTTTGTCATACCTTTAACAAGCAATAATTCACTCAAGACCTCAAATGAATCGTTTTTACAATGATACGGTTCATTCAATTTCTGGTAATAACTATTCTCTGCACCGGAACTTTGCCCTCTGACAAAAGATAACATAGTGACATCATCATCTGAATCAACCCAGTCGATTATCGCCGGAACAATACCGTAGCTTATCGAAGTATCTCTGCCGGATTGCTTATTAATATTATCTATCAGTCTCAAAAACTGCTCTACCCCGCTTTGATTTAACTTGCCGTCAGGAGTGTAAAGAGCGTTAATATTAATCTTGCCGCTTTCCTGTGCGATTGAAATTTTACACGAACCATCTTCAATTGATATTTCCTGCGAACCTGAAAAATATGATCTTGTATTTTCGTTAGTAAGAATATTGTCATTTTCTCTTAAAGCCGCGATTGCAATTGCTATTCCAGCGTCGGCATTGTTAAGTGCCTGGGCAGAACGATTGAAATTATCCGCAAGATGGAGCTTTATCCTTGATTCGTAATGAAACTCAATGATAAAAGCCGCCAGCAACGCGATAGTCAGCAAGACCGCAATCAATGCAAATCCCTGCTCGCTTTTTCTTTTTATATTCAGTTTTATTGGATTTTCAACCATAATCATATATCAATAATTTGACGCAGCGGCTATTGCCCGAACAGTAGATTCAGAGTTTTGAAACCTGCCGCACATAATATTGGCACTCGATTCGAATGTAATGGGGCCAGTCTGGCCATCATCGAGAACAAGAGAAACCTTTACCGCTTTTGGCAAAACCTTTGTCTCTGTTGATTTCCAATCCTCTTTCCATTTATCGTCCTCAAGATATTCACATGTAATATTTTTCACATTCGACAAAACCGGCTGCCATTTCAAATCGCTACCGTCCTGTTCGTAACCTTTTATATAATTACGAACGTTTCTCAATAATACTTTTCCCGAGTTATCGAGTTTATAACTTACAACCGCAAGCCCCCCAATATTCAGGTAGGGACTTGAAGTAAATGAAGACGTTACAAATTGCAGGAAAACATTACCTCTGGAAACTTCCTCGCTCGTAAATAACGGAGATTCTTTCTTTTGGAAACTTCCCATATTCATTTCATTTGTTAATGCATATTCTATTGGTTTCTCACTGAACGAATTTATCGTCCCTGCGTAAGAACATCTAAGTTCACTGGTAAATCTTTGCAGGAACAATCTCGCCTCTTGTTCTACGATGCTTTTGGGCTTGCAATGCAATATTGACTTTGTTGTCGCCCGATAGCTGCCATATACCGCACTCATAATTAGAGCCGCTATACTTAGAGCAACGAGAATCTCTAATAAAGTAAAAGCATTCTGTTTTTTTCTGGTACTATATTTCATTGCTTTAATTATTTTTTCTACCGAATATTTTCAGCCATAAGAACATCTTCTGTTTCTTTGTCGGGACATATATACGTTGACATCGAAACTTGTCTTTCGCTTCGTCCCTGTTTCCATACGACACGGACATTAACTTTTTTCAATCCATGTAAATTCAACTTATCAATCTCTTCAGGCTGTTCGTCTGTCACATTAATCTGCCAGTTAAAAACAGCATTATTATCTTCATATTGAATCCGGCCGTTTTCTGTACCAGTTTTAGGATTGCCGTTGCCAACGACTTCTGCTATTTTTTCATTCCCGATTAAACTGGCACGTGACAAATAGCTCGCCGAATCCATCGTATTAATATTGACAACCAATAAACGCAAAAGTGCCACGAGACTTATCGCTGTTATCGCTAAAGCAACAAGAACCTCAATCAAAGTAAAACCTTTTCTTTTACGCAGGTACATATTAATTTATTACCTCTAATGTATTTGTCCGAACCTTACCTGAATATTCATCAATAGAAATACTCATCATTTCGCCGCTCGAACAAGTTAATACTATTTCAACCGGGTCAGCGTAACCATCCGGACTAAGCCTTATAGCAATCTTTTCCTGAGAAATAACGTTTTCACCAAATAACTTTATACGTAAAAACTCTACTCCTTCAGGAAGTTCACCATCAAGTTTTAATTGTTCTTTTATTGATAATTCCTGACCATCCTTATTCTGTTTGGAAATCCAATAAGTACCATTATTACTATTTATATTAAAAAAATATGTTAATCGCTTACTCGCCGCCTGCTGATAGGCATATTCCATAACACTGGCAATTTTATTCGTGCTTAACTTAAGCAAAAATTGCGGGTCCGAGGCTCTTGTAATTTTCGGCAACACAATTGCCAGTGACAGTGAAATAATTAGTATCACAACTGTCAATTCAATCAGCGTAAAGGCTCTGCTACACTTTCGCATAAGAATTACTCAGCTTCAAGGTTCCAACTCTCGATATCAGCGTTAAAATCCATGCCGCCGTCTTCGCCGTCTTTGCCGTACGATTCCAAATCATAATCATTATCGTGCAAGCCGGGACAAAGATAGATATATTGATTACCCCATGGATCAACCGGAAGTTTATTTCCTTCAATGTAACCGCCCTTTTTCCAGCCCTTCACACCGGGATCAGTTATAAGTGCTTCCAATCCCTGGGATGTAGTCGGAAAACTTCCTGTATCGGTTTTAAATAATGCTAAAGAAGACTGCAACTCTCTTATTTCAATTTTTGCTTTTGTCCTTCTGGCCTGTTCCGGCCTGTCAAGTATCTTCGGAGTAATTATCGTTGCGAGAATTCCCAGGATTACGATTACAACCATTAATTCGATTAATGTAAAACCGTTTTTATAATATCGTTTTGAATTTCTAAATATCTTCATAAAAGCATTCCTTCTAAGCGATTGCCTGATTAATATCGAAAATCGGCAGCAAAATTGATAATACAATAAATCCAACTATAGTTCCCAATATTAAAATCATTACGGGTTCGAGTAATGATGTCAGTGCCTTGACTGCCGTCTCAACTTCATTATCAAAAACATCCGCCACATTAGATAAACCTTCTTCTATACTGCCGCTTTTTTCACCGGCAGCTATCATGTGAATTACAATAGGAGGAAATATCCCTTTCTTCCTGAATGATTGAGCGATGCCCTGGCCGTGACTTATAGCGGCCTTTGCATCTTCTATTACTTCCGCGATTACAGAATTGCCAATCACCCTTTTGCCAAGACTGAGCGCGTCAACAATTGATAAGCCGCTTGCTAATAATACCGCCAATGTTCTTGAAAATCTCGATATAGAAATTTTGAGTATAAGATTTCCAAAAAGAGGACATTTTAAAATGTATTTATCCCATAATCTTCGTCCGGCAGAGCTTCTGAACATAAGTACAATTAGCGATAGCAATACACTGCCAAAAATTATTATAAACAAAGTGTAGTCCTGTATAAAATTGCTGACTTTAATCAGCATTAAAGTGGGCCATGGAAGCGCCCTGTTCATTTCAAGGAATAGCTTTGTAATACTCGGAATGATAAACATAAAAATAAATACAACAACCGCCGCTCCAACGATAGCCATGAACAACGGATAGACCATTGCGGATTTCACTTTATTTGTAAGTTTATTACGTTTTTCCGACATTTCCGCCAGTCTTAAAAGTACCTTTTCCAACGTACCTGTCGCTTCACCTGCCCGAACCATACTTATATATATTTCCGAAAAAACTTTCGGATGCTGTTCCATGACATCTGCCAGTGATTTACCTTCGTTGACTTCATTCTTTACATTCTCGAATACATGCGCAAGCGGCTGGTCAGCTAACTGTTCGACAAGAGCAGAAAGTGCCGGTACAAGTGGTATTCCAGCGTGAAGCAATGTCGCCAACTGCCACGTAGCGGTTGTAATATCCCTTTGCCTGATTCTGTGAAAATCAAGTGACATGGAAGTTTCAACAGCTTTATTGTGAGCTTGCGATTGCCCGCTTGTGATTTCTATTATATGAACACCAGCGGAACGAAGCCTTCTCCTCGCTTCAGAAAGCGTAGAAGCATCGATAGTGCCACGCACCCTTGCTCCATCACTGCTCAATTTTATATATTCGAATACTGACATACTGTATTATCTTCTTTATATTTATCAAATCGTATCATCCTGTGTGACACGAAGAACTTCTTCTATTGTAGTTTGGCCGGCAATTACTTTTTTAATGCCATCTTCATATAAGGTATCCATACCTTTCTTCACGGCGGCTTGCTTTATCAGACTCGACCTCGAATTATTCATTATCAATTCTTTCATCTGGTCATCGACAAGCATCAACTCAAAGATACCGCTTCTTCCCTTATATCCTGTTTCGATACATTCCTTACATCCCATACCTTTATAAAGAACATATACTTCTGAATCAGATTCGGCCGGACTGAATATATTCTTTTCCTCGTCATTGGGAACATAAGCGTTTTTACAGTCGGGACAAATTGACCTGACCAGCCTTTGAGCCATTATGCCAATTACTGACGAACAGACAAGATAAGGCTCAATTCCCATATCAATCAGACGAGTTACCGCACTTGCGGAATCATTCGTATGCAATGTACTTAAAACAAGATGGCCGGTCAAAGCGGACTGGATAGCAATTCTTGCCGTATCAATGTCACGTATTTCTCCTACCATAATTACATCCGGGTCCTGACGCAGAATATGACGCAGAGAGTTCGCGAAAGTTAAACCAATCTTCGGCTGAACCTGCATCTGACCTACTCCCGGCAACTGGTATTCAATAGGGTCTTCCACGGTCATTATATTTCGTTTTTCCGTATTCAAAGCACTCATAGCACCATATAAGGTTGTCGTTTTGCCGCTTCCGGTTGGACCTGTTAAAAGGATAATGCCATGAGGTTTATGAATAAGACTCCTGAATTTCTTTTCTGTTTCCCGTGCGAATCCAAGCTCTTCCAGACCTATACTTGCGCTGGTTCTATCCAAAAGACGAAGCACAACACGCTCGCCGCCTGAATTAGGAACAGTTGAAACTCTTACATCGATTTCTTTTTCACCAATTTTAATTCTGCATCGTCCATCCTGCGGGAGCCTGCGTTCTGCAATATTCAAATTCGCCATGATTTTCAAGCGTGACACAAGAGCTGCTACATATTGTTTAGATAACGTGTATTTGTTATGCAAAACTCCATCAATCCTGAAACGAACCTGAACCTGCTGTTCGTATGACTCGATATGTATGTCACTCGCCCGGCTCTGGACAGCCTGAAAGAAAAACGTATTGACCAGCTTTATCACCGGAGCCCTATTGGCAAGGTCTAAAAGGTCCTCTGTTCCTGATTCCAATGCTATGTTGGCGAATTCTTCATTATTATCAAGTTCAGTTATATTTTGCGAAGTTGAATTTTCATTTTCATAAAAATAACGGCTCAAACCATCTTCTATAACAGAAGATTGGCAAATTACTCTTTTGCATGAGCGGCCAAGAATATTGACTACTGCATCATAGGCTGTAATATCAAGCGGATCTGCAACTGCGACAGTAGTAGAACCATTATCTGAGCCTAAAGGCAGAATTTTATGTTTTTTAAGAAACTCTATCGGAAGATTGGATACTAATTCTTTATCAAACTTCTTTTGATTCAGCTTGTCATAAAAAGGAAGATTATATTGCTCAGAAAGTGCTTCCTGAACTTCCTTTTCAGAAACATAACCCAAATCCATCAGAATCTCGCCGATTTTACGATGTTCAGTCATTTCTGCCTGCATCGCTAGCGCTTTCGCTAATTGCTCTTTTTTAAGCGATGTTTCTGATAATAATATTTTTCCAATTAATTCTGCCATTTTATGTATTTAAACTTGCCGTTGTTAATTCATCTATAGCGTTTTATTTTCCTTAGCACTTTCCGTTTCCTCTTGCTTAATTCTTGTAATCTCATCAAGCTCCTGCTGACTGGATAAAACGTGAGGAGTTATGAAAAGTATAAGGTTAGTTTTTAAATTGCGTTCCCTGGTAAATTTAAACAATTCACCAAATATTGGAATATCACCCAACAGAGGTACCTTTTTCACAATTTTTTCTTTGTCGTCACGCATCAAGCCGCCAATAACTACAGTTGTGCCGCTATTAACAGAAACTACTGTATTTACTTTTCTCTGTGCAGTTGTTGGTGTTTCGTTACCTAATCCAGTAGCACTTTCAACGAGCTTTGTATAGCTTGTATCTATTTCAAGACGAACAAAGTTATTCTGGCTTACGTGAGGAACAACTTTCAATTCGATTCCGACATCTTTAAAATCATATGTCCTAATCGCTGTTGGAGTTGCAGGGTCATATTCAGTTACGCGAGATTGGCTTACATACGGCACGTTATCTGCGATAATTATCGAAGCGGCGGTGTGATTCGAGGCCATAATATGAGGCGTAGAAAGAACATTTACACCTGAATGATTTTCCATTGCCTTGAGAATCGCGCCTATCTCGGTACTTTCTCCGACTTTCTGATATACTCCAACTCCCATTCCTTCGAGGTCACCTGAAACAGCTTCCAGCCGAGGACCTAAATTTGTATAACCAAAACCTCGAACGCTATCGGCAACAGCCTCATCGAGAGTAGCCCAGTCAACTCCTATTTCCTTTAAAACATCATCCGTAGCTTCCATAATCTGGAACTCTACGAGAACCTGTTCACGGACGATATCCAGTTTTTTGATCATGTCCTCAATAGTCTCGAAGTCCTGAGGTGATGCAACAACGATTAGCGAGTTAGTGCTTGTATCGGATGTTACCTGTAACTGATTAGCAGATTCATCATTTGCATTTGATGATAATTTAAGTAAAACCGTCGAAAGCGATTTTTCAACTTCTGCCGCTTCAGCATGTTTTAAAAACATAACATGCACATTACTTGCTTCGATAGGACGTTCTATATCCAGCTTCAAGACAAGGTCACGAATCATTATAATATCTTCCTGATTAGAAATTACGACTATTGAATTCGTTCTATCATCAGGCAAGACCTTCATATTTTCGTTTGTCGTTGTTGATGCGGCTCTAACATTTCTTGCATTCGCGGCAGCTGCATTACGCTGCATAATCTCGGTGATTTGCTCACTGATTGTTTGAGCGGAACTATATTTTAGAGGTATTACAACAATATTATCTTTAGAGCCTTCGACATCAAGCTTCTGAATGAGCTTTACAACACGATGTATATTGGAAGAAGTATCAGTCACAATAATTGTTTTTGTGTTTGGATATGTTGCTATACTTCCTTCAGGCGAAATCAAGGGAGTCAGTAACTCACTGATTTCAGAGACATCAGCATAATCTATTGGTATAATCTGTGTCACAAAACTGTCATCTACGGGAATCTGTTCAGGGTCGTTACCAACACGGATTAATAAATTACTTTTAGCGGCATCGGCCCGAGGAATGATTTTTACAATTTTCCCGGAAGGAACCGCGGCATAACCTTTCACCTGTAACATAGACTCAAATATCTTATAGACTTCAGCAAGACGTACCTGTGTCGGAGAAATCAGTGTGACAGTACCGCTTACCTTATCATCAATCAAAAAGTTCACGCCTGTAAGATGTCCTATAGTTTTAATGAAAACACGGATATTGGCTTTATCGAAATCCAATGAAACCATTTGGTCCGCAGCTCCAGGCTCAGACAAAAGCGGCATATAAATCAACGGTTCGGTTGCATCAGAATCTGAATTAGCAATACAAAGCGAATTAAATGAAAGTGTAATCAGGACAAAAAGACAGGTAATATGTTGCAGCCTGATTAAGTTTTTCCCGCGTATTTTTTGATAATTATAAAATAATAACTTTTTCATTTTATTTATTTCCAATAATTAATCTATCTTAAATGACAGGGTCTTATTTTCCGTGCCCCTCGTAAGTTCCAAATCAAAGGAAGTTAATGAACGTGCTTTTCGCAGAACCTGAAACGCCTTACGATCATTAGTTACAGCTTGTCCGTTAATAGTCTGAATAATATCACCATTTTTTAGCCCGACAAATTTTGCCATACTCAAACCTTCGAGTCCGCTTATTTGAAGACCATCTTCCTGGCCGTCAGTATTATGAGTTGATATCTTTACCGTTTTTAGTATTGCTTCTATTCCACCAATTTTCGCAAGGAAAGCACTCTTGTTTACTTGCCGTTCAGTAGGTGACGTTATTGTTACGATATCTTCTGGAGTGTTTCCTTCAGGTTTGGTTACAGGAGTTTCAGACGCTAATACAACTGAATCTGAACTTTCCTGGCCGGCAACATATAAGTTCAATACTTCCTCTACACCATCATTGAGAAGGATTATCCTGTTTCTTTCGATTTTTTCAATACGTGCACCATTAACGATGTCACCTGTATTGTAAAGGTCCTGAACTTTTGTTTTCAGATTTTCAATAATGGCACATCCAATTTTTCCCTCACCTGCTACCGTACCGAGCAGCCTCAATTCAAGCGGCTTCCTGATTACAGGTTTTATCACCTGAGATGTAACATTATCCTGCTGAGTGTTTTGTTGAGATGCAGTTACTTTCTCCGTATTAAAAATATCACGCTCCAGGATAATGCCCGGATTTATTGAATCCAAAGAGTTTTGATCAATGCCTGAATTGGTTTGTGAAGGCTCTTGTTTTGGTTCTATTTGATATTCTTGTCCAGTCTTTTCAAAAAATATACTGTAAACTAAATAGACCAAAAGGAGAACCATTACAACATTTGTAACAGGTAGAATTTGACCCAATATGTCTCTCACATTATTCTTCATAACTAACGACTAAAAAACAAACATAGCTTTCTTTTTAATATAGTCCGATATTTTTATAGACTTTCAGGCAATAACTGTTGCAATTATGCCGTAACCAATATTCGCTATACTATGAAATAATATCGGTGCTATAAGCGAGTTGGTTCTGAAAAAAAGCCACCCCATAATTAAGCCGGGAAGAAATGTGATTATTGATATGATACTTCCAAGAAGTATAACATGAGAGACTGCAAATACTATGGCACATATTATTATACCATACCATTCTAAAAACCTGAATTTTTTACCTGTTACAGTGTTAAACAAGTAGATTATGTTACTTTGCAAATAACCGCGAAAGAAGACTTCTTCCGGTATTGCTACAAATAAAATTTGATAACAAAACCATATATACAATCTTCCTTCCGGAATTATGGGACGCATAGGTAATTGCACTTTGTAATGGTCCAATAATAAAACACCGGCAACCAGAGCGGAAAAAACAATCACAAAAGCAGCAAAGAGGACTTTTAATTGCCGCCGGAAATCACCTATTCTAAAACCAATTTGGCACAGGTCCTTCCTGCGTACAATGGTTGGAATAATAGCCGCTGATATCAGAATGACCGGAACAGCCAGTGCCATCAATGTTTGATTATCAGAAAATCCAACTTGTAGAAGTTTACTTACCCCAATAGAAATAATTGTTATAACTATTATCTCAATTAATAAGGATTTACCAGAAGTTTTATTGCTTGCCTGTTCCAAAATGCAATTATCATCCAAATATCTTACATAAAATACATGTTTTAGAATTATCAACTTTTTGGAGCTGAACCTAAAAACATAATGAGATGCCAATAAAACACATACAAAAACGCGCCCGGCAGGACTCGGACCTGCAACCTTTGGGTTCGAAGCCCAACACTCTATCCAATTGAGCTACGGGCGCATAAATCTTTTGCTTGTATATTATAAATACAAACAGGGTGATTTGTCGAGATTTTTTATGAAGGAAAATCAATTAGATTTATAAACCTATCGAGATAAAGCGTTTCTTATTGACATCAGGTGCAAAACAACTATAATTTAAGTCGAAACTGGAACTTGAAGGCGATTGGTAGAAATGGATTTCAAGGAATGTTATCTTTGAAAAAAATAGGGACGCTATGAAGTATTATTTTCATAAAATACTCATAGAAAGAAATATTTATTGATAGTACATAAGGTTCCCAATGAAAAAACCAGATTCGCAAACATATCCTTTGCCCTGGTGGGCGGCAGGAATTTTACTGGGACTCGTACAAATTCTGGCAGTTAGTTTAGCACAGTCATTGGATGTTTGGCCCCAGTTTGTATTTACAAATACAAAAATTCTCAAATCTTATGCACCGGAATATATAGAAAACCACCCTCTTACAAACAATGAAGAATTTGAAAAAACAAATAAGGGATGGTGGCTCGGTATCGGAATTGCATTCGGAGCCTGCATTGCTTCTTTGTACCTTAAAACATGGAAAGTGAGTACAACCTCTGATTTATGGCAGCAAAATTATAAAACGCCTATTGTAGTACGTTTGATAGTCTGCTTTTTCGGCGGCTTTCTTATGCTTCTCGGTGCGGCAATTGCATATGGTGGTCCAGGCGAACATTTTATTACAGGTTTATCAAAATTGTCTTTGGCGGCAATCCCATTTACACTTGCAATGCTTGCTTCAGGTATGCTTATTGCATATCTTATTTATCCTGTAACTTCCTTCAAAAACAATAATGGAAATTAATTCATATGGGTACACAGGTCATTAGTCTTATAATTGGAATTATATTGGGAGCCAGCCTTGTACTTGCGGATTTTTCCGAACCAGATAAAATAATCAAAGCTTTAAGACTAAAAGACATTCATATCATTCGTACAATTATCGTTATTCTTATTGTAGCAATTATTGGGACATGGCTTGTAAAATTATTCAGCACAGTCGAGATAGATAATAAACCTGCAACAATTTTGACTCTTGTTATCGGCGGCCTACTCTTCGGAGCAGGAGCAGGACTTACGGGATATACTCCAGGGACAAGTTTTGCAGGTGCAGCTTCTGGAAAAATTGACGCAATATTTGCTATAACTGGAATGTTCTTCGGCGGATATGTCTATGTTTTTCTTTATCCCCCTGCCATAAAGCCTCTTGAGATAATATATAATTACGGGAAAGTGACATTGCCTGAGATTACACATATTCCAGCAATAGTATGGATCATTCTTTTTTCCGCCGCTGGTACAATCGTTTTATTTTTAACATGGATACAGAAATTCCTCATAAAGCCACCCAATATAAAAAACGAGCAACCGATTATAAAAGAGTATGTTTTCGAGGATCAAATTCCAGGGCTTCTATCAAAAGAAGAAAACTTTCCAATAAAAACGGATTCATTTGATACTACCCAGATTCTTAGAGTATGGAAAAATATATTTTTTTGCTTAATCATAATATGTTTGCTATCACTTCAAATATTTTTCTGGATTATAAATCATGGTAAAGAAGAAAACTCAGCACAGTTACTTTTCGGTATAACATTTGAACAGGTTATAACAATATCGAACATTTTTAATACATTACTTATATTCTCAGCTATTTTATATGTGTTTACAATTTTTTCCTGTCTTTCAATTTCATTCGGTGCAAATCTTGGAGGACTGCGATATATTTCCAGGGCTTTTTTCTCCGCAATTGTTGCTCTTATCCTTCTGCTTCCATGGCAAATTCCTTTTGGCCGAACATTATTCGGAGTTATTTACACACCATCAGAACTGATTGACAGCAATTATAACAATACAAGCCAAATATTCTCAGCAACTTTGATTTATTTACGCTTTGTCGGCTACTGGGCATTTGTAATGTTTCTTTTAATACGTTCACAGGTTTACAGCCATAAATGGACAAAAACACTACTTGAAAGGATAGAACAAATAATATAATATCAGAAAACTATCAATTTTTTAACACACCATAACATCTTATGTACTAAGCTATTACACAATTACCTCTACATTTATTTTGTCAAAAAAAAATCTTTTTCTTGACAAACCCATACAAATTAGTGTAAAATATTATTGGGTGTGTATATACTGTTGTGAGGACCTCTTCGATTTTGATAATCAAAATTAAAGTTGTTATTTTAGATTTACGGAGAGTGGTATGGGATATATGAGGTGTCCATTCTGCGGGCAAGAGATTGATTCCGAGGCTAAGAAATGTTTTTTCTGCGGCTCTATTTTGAGTGAGATTTCACATCATGAAGAATCAAAACAGACACCAAAACAACATGATACATCAAAAAAAGAGCTTTCAGCAGGCATGAACAAAATTACTTTAATCCTTCTTCTTGGTGCTGCTTTTTTGGGTATGGCTTTTCTTCTGATTAGTCACTTCGATTAATCCAAGAACAGCAGCTTTCTTAATAAGATCAACCATATTGTCAACATCAAATTTTCTCATTATACGATAGCGGTGCACTTCAATAGTTCTTATGGAGCGGTGAAGCAATTTTGCTATTTCTCTGTTGCTTTGACCATCAATTATAAATTTAAATATTTGAGCTTCACTTTTAGTAAGAGGCTTGTATGGATAATTATCAAAAGAAGAATTATCCCGCAGAATTGATTGAACTTTCCTCAGGAAAGCATTTTTTTCAAGAGGCTTTTCAATAAAATCTACTGCACCTGATTTTACCGTTTTAACAGCTATAGGTACATCTCCATAAGCTGTAATAACGAGAACCGGCAGCCACGGAATGATATTTTTAGCCTTTTTCATCAACTCAATACCATCCATACCTGTCATTTTTAAATCAGTAATAAGCAAGTCACATTTCTGAGATTCAATCTTTTCCAGACATTCAGGACCGCTTGCAAAACAGGTAACTGCCACATTAAGCTGTTCGAGAGTATCACCAATTACCTCGCGTATCTTAGGCTCATCATCAACAAAAAATATCTGTTTTTTAGTTTCTTTAGTCATCTTAAGACTATCTTACTTCATATCATTATTCAATGGAATCTTAACAAAAAACGTTGCCCCCTCACCTAATTCACTTTCAACACTGATTTTTCCTCCAATACGCGATACAATATCACGCACAATGCAAAGCCCAAGGCCTGTTCCCTGGTTCGCTGGCTTTGTAGTGAAAAAAGGCTCAAATATTCTTTCTATATTCTCCGGAGCTATACCACTGCAATTATCTGCAATTCTCAGTTCCACATAATCATCATAATCTATACCGCTGATAATAATCTGTCTATCTTTTTTATTCCCCGCCGCATGAATAGCATTATCAAGCAAGGCAAAAAACAATTGCTCGAGGTCTTTTTCGTTTGAATATATACAGGGCAATTCATCCATATCCTTTATTATCATTTCTACCTTTGGATGCAGAGAACTCTCTCTTAAGAGATTTACAATTCTGTGTGCTATTGTTTTCAAATCAATATCTTTTAATGCTATTTCTGTAGATTTTCTCGCAAAATTACGTAATCTGTCAACTACCGATGTAATATTTGATATTTCTGTAAGGCTTTCTCTTAATTTATCAACAACGGCTTCAGGAGACGATGTATTTTGCAGTTTCGTCATCGCATTTTCAATCAGAAGGCGAATAACAGTAAGAGGCTGTGTAAGCTCGTGAGCAGCGGTTGCACTCAAAGTTCCAAGTGACGCAAGCCGTTCAGCATGAGCTATTTCTTCACGATATGTATCAAGCTCTTCCTGTGTCTTTTTTTTCTCAGTAATGTCTCTGGCATAAATTATCGCGATAGGTGCACTCCCATTATTTTTTTCCAAAGGCGTAATAGTCGTTTCATACCATCGTATTATACCCTGTACTTCAGATTGAGAAATTTTTGTCATGCCCTGCCTGGTTTGTATTACATGTTTTATAGCTACTATTTGCCGGTCGGCTATATCCTTAGGAAAGAGATCCCACATTGTCTTGCCTACATAATCATCCGTTTTCCCTCCAAGACGTTCTGCTGCTATTGTGTTCATATAAAGAAAAATACCATTTTGGTCAATTATCGCTATTGTTTCTCCGGTACTTTCTATAAGTGCTCTATACCTGTCTTCACTTGCCAGAAGAGCTTTATCCGCTTTTTTATGTTCAGTAATTTCTCTTGCAATTATCATCACAGACCTTGTTGGCTTCCCATTAATTTTTAAAGGCTGAAAATAAGTTTCGTGACAAGCATGAACGCCTTGAATATCCGTTTCTATTTCCATCGTTTTGGCATAATCATTTTTAATTATATCACAAACAATTTCAAAGAAATTGTCCGCAAATTCCTTTGAACTAATATCCCATATTGTCTTACCAATAATTTCTGCGGGCTTAGCATTAAAGCGTACAGCCGCCCTTGTATTCATAAACTCAACTTTACCTTCGTCGCTTAAGATAACAACATCAATAATAGAACTTTCTACAATTGTTCTGTATCTTTCTTCGCTTTCTTGGAGAGCAGTTTGAATTTCTTTGCGTTCTGTAATATCAATATTTGTTCCAATCATTCGCAAAGGTCTGTCTTTTTCATCGTAACCAACAATTTTGCCGCGTCCAAAAACCCATATATAGTCCCCTGCTTTTTTCCTGAGACGATACTCAATCTCGAAAGTATCTGATTTCTTATTAATATTATCATCAAGAATCTTTATCACACGGGACTTGTCATCTGGATGGATTCTGGTTTCCCATTCTTCCTGGGAATTAGATAGTTCTTCAGGTTTGTATCCTAACATTGTTGCATGACGCGGATTGCGATATACTTCATTTGTCGCTATATTCCAGTCCCACAAAGCATCATTTGTTACTTCTGTCACCAATCGAAACGTCTCTTCACTTTTTCTCAATGCCAGTTCTGCTCTTTTATAATCCGAAATATCCCTGAAATACCATATCCTGCCAAAATACCGGCCTTTTTTACTAATTAAAGGTGAAGAGTATCTGTCAAATACTCTTCCGTCTTTAAACTCTATTTCGTCTCTGCTTTTTTGTTCCTTATGGAAATAAAGATCAATAACTTTTCTTTTAAACTCTCCCGGATCCGTTATTAGATTCGCGCCATATTGCAGCACTTCGTTATCATTTTTAGCATCCAACAAAGGTTTGGGTATATTCCACATATCAGCAAAACGCTGATTATAAAGAAGGATATTTGACTTGTCATCAACTACCAAAATGCCATCAATAGTTGTTTCCAACTGTGTTTCAAGGAGAGTTGTCTTAAATAAAAGTTCATCTACAATATCTCTTCGATCAGTTACATCTCTTAAAATTGCAATTAAGTGTTTCTTATTTTCATAATATGTCTCAATTGCATTAATATCTACATAAATTATACTATTATTTTTTCTTAGGAAAGGCAGGTCTCTGGCAATAGGAAGCTTTCCTTCTGCTTGTGCGTTAAATTGAGTTACTGCATATATTAAGTCTTCTTCGCAATGTAAGTCCTGAATGGAGAGTTTTTTCACTTCTTCCTCGCTATAACCAATCATTTCGCAAAAAACTTTATTAGCCAATATAATACTTTTTTGTTCTACATCAACAACAAGTATTCCATCAACTGCATTATTAAAAATTGATTTAAAAGTTTTTTCCGAAAACATTGCTCTCACAACAACAAAATTTCAAAGCACTCAATTAGACATAAAAAGTCTAAAATAACAGAAATAAAAAGGATAGTCAAGTTAGATTATACAAAAAATATTATCCCTTAGCCTATCATGCAAATACCCTAAAGATAACAAAATATCGCTTCATACTATTGATATATCATTAGAACTTACAGTAACAGAACAACCAAACACTAAGGTTTTATTTCCTTAATGGAAATATTGAGACTCATTATAATACATTTCCATACAATATATTTCGAATCTCTCTAATCACCACCCAAAAAACCGCCAAGTCCCTTTAAAGTATCTTTAATTGTATCTGTCGTACCCTCAGGGAGCTTGTCACCAATTGCTTCGTCAATTTTAGTCCCGACATTTTTATCAAATTCTTCCAGTACTCTGTCTTTGCCTGCTTTAACAAGAGCTTTTTTAAATTCTTCTGTAAGACCTTTTACATCGAACACAATCTGAGGATTATCAGCGGAGCCGACAATTCGTATTGTCGTACTGAGATTATCCAAAACAGAAAGTGATTCATCTGTAACATCGCGTCCCAAACCAAGTACGCCGTCACCTTTCCCTTCTGCATCGAGATTCACGATATTAAGGTCCAGTGTCAAATCCAAAGCTTGCTTTGTAGCTGTTCCACTATATTTTCCAGATGCAGTACCTCCCTTAAACGCCAAACCTGCATCATCACTAAGAAGTGACTGTATCTTCGCCAAATCGAAAGCATCAAATGTGCCGGAAAGCTCTGGTGTATCTTTACTATAATCGATTTTCATATTAACTGAAGAATTGGTTTCAAGTGAATTCATATCCAATACAACTGGCAATCCAGCGGCTTCTGGAGCATCGCTGAGATTGGAGAGTTGAATCCGGCTATTACCAAATAATTCTGATGGTATCTGTACTTTATCAAGTATAGTTAATTTTGCCATAAAACGAGGCGAGATAGATGTTTGCGCTTTTGCAATAAGGTAATCAAGATATTTTATTGGCTTTTTTTCAACCTTTTCTTTATCTTTCTTTTCGCCCTTATCTTTTGGTAAGTACTTGCGTATTTTTTTCAGTTTTTCCTTATATTTTTTTATGTCCTTGAAATATTTTTCAAGTTTCGCATAGTTCCCCTCTTCAACTTCATATTCATTCGGATCAAATTCTTTAGCTTCTTCTTTCGTATCTTTTTCAACCAATTCTCCAGGACTGGAACGTTTCTGGTCAAACCTGACTTCAGAAAGTTCTACTTTATCCATGTATACTTTTCCTAATAGTAAATTATAGACACTGGCATCGGCAGCAATTTTACCAATAGCAAGCTGATTATTATTAAGATTTTCAGGGTCAGTAACTTGTATTCCTCCTGCTGAAAACGAACCATTGAGCAGAGAGAGACCTATTTCATCAACATTCACTTCTGCTCCATTAAGATTAGTCATTTTCTCAACTGCATAGTCTTTTACTTTAGTATTTTTAAGGAAATGAGCAGCAACTAAAGTTCCTCCAATAACCAGAACAGCCAGAGCTACGCCAGCTTTGCGGATATACTTCGTTTTGGCAAACATCGACTTGACATCTTTCGCACGTTTACCAATTAGAAGTCTATCTAAAATCCGCACCCATGTTTTGGAATACCATTTTCTGAATTTTTCAGACTTCTCATCTAACTTGAGCATCATTTGGCGGAAAATCATAACAGAACGAGCAAGAAAGAGCCCAATTATCAGGCCGACAATCGGACCTATAATAAATCCGCCTGCAACTGAATAAGTATTAAAATCAGTTAATCCAATTATAGGTAGTGACCCAATGAAATTAAATATACCCGCAAGACTTCCATGTGCCCATACTCCAATATGGTATAGAACAGGAGCTGCGGCATAGCAGAGTCCCCTTCCTATAACCGCTGAAAACAAAAATAATCCGACATGAACATTCAGTATCAGGATGATAATTATGAGCATAATATGAAAACCGGTAAAATGCGGAATCATACCAAACCAGAATCCCAGTAATACTGAAATGAAAATAAGTAACGGTGAAACACTTCCTCTGAAAATCGCCAGAAGTTTTTTTATTGGCCCCGGAAGAATCATAATAAAACTCCTTTCTATTATTTTAAGTCGTTCCTAAATCTGCATAGATTACTCATTACTTCCCTGCAATCAACTCTACACATATCACTAATTCCCCATATCATTGCACAAATAAAAAGAACATGCAATCAAAACAAAAAAGAAATTATTGGGCAATATTGGATATCCTTCATTTATAAACTCAATGAGTTAAGACGAACCTATATCTCTCCTTCAGGTGTTCCCCGCTTTTCCTGCCACAAGTTCGGCAGAAAACGGTAATAAAGCAAATGACGCCAGGTAGCCCAGTCATGACCACCATTTCCGCCAACATAATACTCATGTTCTATCTTGTGGTTCGTAAGAGCTTCATGCAGGGCAACACATCGAGCCCCCATAAATCCTTGAGCTTCTGCGGTTCCCTGTCCTACAAACAAGTAGTCTACTTTTTCATTTACATCCGAATCGTTGAGAAAATTCGCGATTGTTGTCTCGCAATTGGTATCACCTGCACTGAGTATGCCGAAATTAGCGAAAAGGTCCAGACTCCTGAATCCAATAAACATGCTATGGCGTCCTCCCATAGATAAACCCGATATAGCCCGGCCCTTTGGATTTTTGATAACACTGTATTGACTTTCAACCAGCGGAATCACATGCTTTCGCATTTCCTGTTCAAAAATGTCGAAGGTTAGCTCAGCATGTTGAGGATGGTTTCGGTGAATAACCTGATTATTTGGAATGGCAATGATCATCGGAACAGCTTTGCCTTCTGCCAAAAGGTTGTCCATCATGAAATTCGCACGCCCATCATATACCCAGTTCGAAGGCAAATCGCCGCTTCCGCCCACGAGATAGAGCACCGGATAGGTTTTATTGCGGTCGTATGCCGGTGGAGTGTAAACGTAAAGCTCACGCTCGCCTTTGGTAACATCCGAATGATAAACATGGCGCGTCACATTTCCGTGCGGAACATTTTTTGCGTCGTAATACGCCGGCCCATCGCCGTGTACTACTAACTGGCTATATGGCGGCATAGCGGTAAAACCGGCTATTGTATTACTGGGATCGGCCATTTGAACACCATCCACGTTGAAATAATATATGTACATATCGGGTTTTAGAGGCCCAACAGTCAGGGTCCATACGCCATTTTCGACCTTATCAAATGGCACTGACCTGCCGGATTTCCCAAGACCTGTTATAATGGCGACACCTGTGAGCTGCACACTTTTCGCTTCAGGTGCCCTGAGCCGAAAAGTAACGGTCCTGTCATCTCTGACCTCTGGTGAAATAAGCGGAGCACTGAAAGGTGTAAGATTATCAGTGTTCTTTTGAGGATTGTAGTCCAGATTTACATTGGCTTGTTGCGCCAAGGCAAGAGTCGGCAACAGCAGGCAAAAAATAGCAAAACAAGTACGATTCATCCTTTTTAACTCCTTATTTAAGATTCTATAATGATTTACATTTTAAGCAAAACTGATTTACTCCTATAATATTAACAAACTGACCAGAATTTACCATATTTTTCGCCATAATTTTATTATTCTTAAAGAAAACATACCGTATAAACAATATATTTCTTTTGATGCTTTCACTAAATGTTTATATACCAAAATTCCTTTTATACCCCCACTACACAAGCATTTAAGCGACATATTAATTTAAATCACAAAAAAAAATATTTTTCTTTGTATTTGGCATTTTTGAATTTATCCTTTATAATAGATGCTATGAACCCAACGGTATTATGGGTAGAGATAGAGTGTATTTTTATTTTAAGAAAGGAGTTGACTTACAAGGTTAATTCTTATAAAAAATCTGTAATGGAATAAGAATACAATTAGCAGTTGAGCTTTAAATAGAAGATGAAAAGGATGGAATTATGGGTAGATGTAAAGGGCTAAGTATTATAGTATGTCTGATTCTTGTATTAAACTGTTCAGCACAAACAATCACTCTCGAAGAATCTGTTACTCAAACATTTATATTAAATCCAGTGGATGCCTCCAATCCAACACATAATGATAATGGAGACAGGATAAGCGGTATTCTTAGGAATGAAGCATGGTTTGCATTTGATCTTTCGAGCTTGCCTTCTAATTTAACTATTGTTTCCGCTACTTTCTCGGCTTATTTCTGGAATGGATCTACAGTTCCAAGCTGGAGAGAGATGTGGTATTATTCAGATGATAGCTGGATTACTATTACCGGTGACCTCTATGCAAATAACTCGGATCCAGGGGATGACATTATAGCAGACGAAATGGTTGGGAAATTCTGGCATTCAGAACTACCTGATGAAGGTTATGTCTGGAAAACAATTCCAATCACATACAATAACTGGGCAAATGATATAGCTGATAATTATATTTCTTTTATGTTTACCGGAGGTCAATACTACGGAGCTGTTGGCCAGGGCCCCACTACTTTTGATGAAAACTGGGGTGTTGACAAAATGCCGGAATTAACTCTTACAATCATTAGTAATCCGCAGCCGATTACTGTCACATCACCCAACGGCGGCGAATCGTTTCAGGCCGGAACCCCGCAAACAATAACTTGGAACTCTACTGGTGAAGCAGGAGAAAACGTTAAAATTGAATTATATAAGAATAATTCATATTTAAGCGATATTGCTGTTTCGACAGCAAATGACGGTGAATATACATGGTTGGTTCCTTCAGTCCTGCCTGCGGACACTACATACAAAGTGAAAATTATTGATACGAGTAATTCTTCAACATACGACTTTAGCAATAACTATTTTAGTATTACTGATTTATTTCCTTCATCCGGCTCATTACAGTTTACATCTTCTGTATACTCTGCGTTCGAAATAATTGGCACTGTTCGCATTTATGTTAGCCGGACAGGTGGTTCTCTGGGTGTAGCAAGTGTAAACTATTCAACATCTAATGGAACTGCAATTGCAGGTTCGGACTTCACACAAAAATCAGGAACTTTATTCTGGAACGACGGAGACATGCAAAATAAGTATTTCGATGTTTCCATAACTAACGATAACACATATGAAACTGATGAAACCTTTACAGTAAGTCTCAAGGATGCAATTGGTGCTAATCTGGAAAGCCCTAACCAGGCAACAGTTATTATTACAGATAATGACCAACCTTCTTCTGGCATTAATCCACCTGAAGTTGACACACTTTCCTCTATTAATATAACCTCTGATACGGCAGAATTAATGGGTTTTTTGAAAAACGATGGTTCCGATGAAACTGATGAAAATTGCACTTGCAGGTTTACTTACTGGAAAGTTGGTGAGCAGGAAAATGCTCTATCAACTAACTGGCAAAACGGTGTAAATCAAGGACAATACTTCAGTGCAGAAATATCCAACCTGGATCCAAATACAATATATTCATTTTATGCAAAGGCAATCAACTCGGCCGGAATTACTGATGGAAACACACTTAAGTTTAAAACTTTACCGGACCCCAATTTGCCGCCGGTATCTTTCGATCCTAACGAACCGAATACACTTTTAATCCAGAATTTTGTCAAAGTTCTCATGGTCGATCCTAATAAGCCTCATAACAATCAGGGACTTTTAACCTATGTTGAAAAAGCAGGAAATTTAAATGGTATAGATTACAATGATGTTTTCTATTCTGTTCCAGCTTCATTGAAGGAATCTAAAATTGCTTCATTGGTTCCCATGCCAGAAAAACAAGGGAATTTTACAGGATTTTATGAATTATCCAAAGACACAAGAAGCAATTATGCACTTGATTCTTTGCTTGAGCTAAGTATTTACAGCTTAAAGCCAAACGATCCAAACATATATTCAGAAAACTTCCTGAAATTCTGGTTTGCTGATAATGCCTTTGATGGAAAGACTGTAACAATTCAGAAAGTATCATATGACCCGAACATCATATATCCTGTTTGGGATGTAAATGAAATTATCAGTAATAACGGCAGGAAGATGATTTTAGACGATTTGACGGATCAGGAACTCAATACTCCTTATGCATTATTCACATTATCCACAAGCAGGAAGATTTTAGATCTCAATGAAGATGGATTTGTCGATTTGGCTGATTTCGCTTTTTTAATAACCGATGTCGGTAAGACCGGTATATATAGAAGTGATATTGCCTGCATTAAAAATACTGTACAAGTCTTTGGTATTCCTGATGGCCAGGTAGATGATACTGATATAATTGTTTTCATCAATGAATACAATGAAAAGCATCCCGATAATCCTATCACTGATCCTTATGCAGTATTGTTAGAAGATTTTGAAAATGGAAAGTTTCAGGAAGGTTTTACAACTTTTGGTGACTCTCTCTGGACAATAAGCAATGATGCTTACCTTGGAATTTTAAGTGCAAAATCAGGTACTATTGGAGATAATCAATTTTCTGTTTTAGAAGCAAATATAACTGCTTCGACAGGAAATATTAGTTTCTGGAGAAAAGTATCTTCTGAGGCAAATTATGATTATTTGTCATTTTATATCGATAACATAAAAGCTGGATCATGGTCAGGAAATTTAGACTGGCAAGAAGTAAATTTCCAGACCTCACCAGGAGATCACAACTTAAAATGGGTTTATTTAAAAGACAACTGTTTTTCTTCCGGGCAAGATGCGGCATGGATAGATAATATAAAAATCAAGTAAAATAATTCTTAAATTCAAAATCACGTTTATTAAAAAAGCTGTAAGCATGCACTTACAGCTTTTTTAATATTATGATATTATGTCTTGATGGTTCAACAGTTGAAGCAGAAGCATCAGCGACACATATTTTACATAATGGCAACTTTAGTATCCTCAGAGCAGTAAAGAAGAATCGCCCATGATTTATATAATTCCATAGGCCAGACACTTTCACTTTCGTTAAGAGAATTAAAAAATATACAGAAAATAATTGCGGTTTTACTTAAGGATTTCGAATAGGCATTTTAAGGAATTTACTTATTTCGTTATTAAACAATATATATTAATAATGACAATTATTATATGTCTATTATTGAGTGGTGAATAGCGGAGCTTAATGAGTATGTTTATAAATATAATTCAAAAATGCGTGTTTTAAAAAGAGCTCACTCAGGAACTGAAAACAGTATATATACAAGAACAATGGCTGTATTAATGAAAAAAATTGAAGATACTCCCGAAAATATGAAATTATGTATGCAGGGTAACTGTTCATCTTGTCCAAGCTATTGCGGCAAAAAAGGAGAAGGACTATTTTGTGCGCGGGGGCCAAGTAAGGAACATGTCAAAAAAAAAGGATGTAATTGCCCTCAATGTCCTGTTTGGATTAATAATGGCCTTTCAAAGATGTACTATTGTACATAATAAATTTAGTTCAACTCCCACCCTGCTAATACTATAGCTTTATGAATAAAAAGATTTAATATTAAAAAAGCCTCTGTGTACGGCGGAACAATTAAAAGTAATATTTATCACAGAGGCTTTAATTATTTCACAGTATCCTTTAATAGCTTTAATTACTAAAATGATTGCAGTTTGTTCTATTATTTCTTTGCTTTATACCCAATATTTTTTCATTATATTTATAGCTAAGCTTAGGTTTGTGAAGAAGCGATTCTAAATGACGGCAGTTCATATGAAATATCTAATTTTATTATCGTAAAATAATAAAAATAAGGCAGTTTTTTATTCAACTGCAATTCACTAAAAAAAGGAAACTATCCAAGGCTACGGAAATTTATTCCAGTAGCCTTTTTTCTTGCTTTGGACACCTTTATCATTTTTACAATCAAATTTTTCGAACTAAAATGCAATATTTCTTGCTGAAAGTGGATTTTTTGTATAAAATTCCGTGACTCAGGGTGAAAAACATGCCTTTTATATATGGTAACGGGCATGGTCCTGAACCGCTCAGGTTCAGGGCAGGCAACTTAGTACTGGTAAACATGGTGGAGAAGTATGATTGATAGAAGGTTGCAGAATGCTATAAAAGAACTCACGACCGGTGATGATGAAAACCGCCGCCGTGCGATGGAGCCCTTCGTCTGGGCGACCTTTCAACAGTTTATCAGGCATTTGTACCGTTACCTCGGCAATGAAGTCGAATGTGAAGATGTTTTGGAAGATGTTTACGCCGATATTTGGGAAAATCCGAAATATCTTGAGAATGTAGCCAGTGATCATGGACTTCTCAAAACAGTTTACATGTATTATATGCGTAGAAGGCTTCGAGAAGTATATAGAAGAAGGAATCGACGTTCGAATTTATCGCAGGAAGGATTATACCAGCTTGTCGCACCGGAAGCGGGAGCTTTTGATGCGATGTCGCGAATCGAGTTTAATGAGACCCTATACCGCGCGATTGACAAGCTCAAGGCAAGAGAAAGAAGAGCAATAGAACTCTGGATGGAAGGAATGTCCAACAGAGCAATAGCAATGGAGTTCCGAACGACAATCGGAGCTGTGAAAATGTTGAAATTCAGGGCAATGTTGAAATTGAAAAAGTTTATGACTGATTCATAGTGGCATGACCATCCTGGCCATGTATTCATGGGCTGGAAGCTCATGACACAAGACTTTACAGGGGAATAAAAATGGCTGATATTAATAGAGAAATTCAGGAATTATTAGTCGATTATGCGGGCGCATTGCGTGACGGCTGCATTCCGTCTTTCCTTAAATCACTTACACGTGAAGAAGGACAAGCTATAGCTTCTTCAGGTGATTTTTGGGATGCAAGTGAAATTGTACGAATACTCAATAGTACTGCTTTTGCGGAAAAGGCGGTTACCGCAGATGTGGGACTATTCATGTCACGTGTCAATGCAAATATCGTATCCAGAAAGAAAAAAGCAAGGGGAGCATCTCAAACGAGACAACATAGGAATTCCATAAGGAAAACAAATACGAGATCATCAAACAAAACACAAGCAACTGAGTAAAAAATATGATTATAGATTGCCACCAATGCTCTTCCTGCTATTTCGAAGATAAAATACCGTCTTCGAGAATAGATCCTGCTATGATTTCACCAGCGCAAAGCAGAAAAACCTTTGAAAATGTATTGCTGGCATTTGTTTGCATAGAATTATACGATAGCAGAGAGGAAATAGAAGAAGCTGTCGCAGAATTTGATTCGATTATGCGAATGATAGGAAAAAGACCCATTGTGTTGTGTCCGAATGTTCATTTATCTATTGATAAAGCTCCTGAAAAACAGGCTGTTTACCTGATAAGTGAACTGGAAAATACGCTTGTCTTAAGAGGCTTTGATGTATATCTTCTTTCCTTCGGCTACCATAAACAATACGGCATGGAATGCAATGGAAATGTCGGAAGTGTTCTTGGAAGGAGATTTTTAGGCTCTCCAGAAAAGCAGTTTCTCAGGCTCTTAACACGACTTGGGATTTGCCCGCCTGACTCAATGCCTTTTGATATGCCTGACTGGGCAAAAATGCTCACGCAGCGCCAATTGAAGGTATTGGGCAATAGAAGGGAAACGTATACTTTCGCAAAGAATATGCTCCAGGAACAGCTCGACGCGACCGGCAACGGGGAACTTTGGACCTGCATGTTATTCGAGGGTGAAAGACAACCAGTTGACGATTACCTCAGCGCTCTTTATGAAGTAATCGAGGACTACCCGGATGTCAGGGTGCATCGTGCTTTAAATTTGAGTGTGCATGGTTTTTCAAATGCCGCAAGACATCTGTTTAGAAGATACCCTGACGCTATCGAAACTGGCAGATTGAGAATTTATAATAGCCATGTTTCGGATATTGAATTTCTTTTAACAAGAACATCAGTCCTTCTTGCATTTCCGCAAATACCAAGAAAAGCCGGCTCCCACGCAGGAGAAATATCATTTGGGATATATTGCAGGGATGTGGACTTCTCACATAATATAATTCAATGGTACAGTACGTTTCTTGTGGATCCGCGATTTGGTTGGATTTGTACAGAAGCTGAGCTGAATACAGCAATCAATGAATTGGAGGAAGAGATGTTCCAGGAAAAACGTGAGTAAAGCTCGATAAAAATTTAATTCTGCTTTTTCGTAAAAAGCAGATAATAATAAATAGGACTCGAACCTGTGGAAACAGTTATTTCCGTCACGGTTGTCATAGCTTATGTTATTTTATTAACATTCGTTGCTTTACGCGCAAGGACTGCGCACGAATTCGAGGAATTTTCCCTCGCAAAACGCTCACTCCCGCTTGCTTTGGTATTCGGTAGTCTTGCGGCAACATATGTAGGCCCCGGATTTTCAATAGGCTTCGTTGGTAAGGGATTCAATAGCGGCTATCTATTCCTGGCTATTGGACTGGCCTATGCAATCCAAAACATCTTAGTCGGACTTATTGTCGCACCAAAACTCAGAGCACTGAAAAACTGCCATACGCTCGGCGAAGCTATCGGAGAAAAATATGACAAGAAATGCCAGGTCATTGCCGGTGTAATTTCTGTTGGTTTATGTGCAGGTTTTTCGGCTGTAATGGCAAAAGCTGGCGGAGATGTATTAGATAGCTTATTACATTTCCCTAAGGAATTATCATGGTTAGCCGTTGTTATTATTGTCGGTTTCACAACTTTATACACAACTTTCGGAGGATTGAGAGCGAGCGTAATAACAGACGCTTTTCAATTCGCCGCCTTTGCTACCTTATTACCAATCACACTATTATTAACATTCTGGTTCAATTTGAAATGGGATACTTCTGCTTTCTTTCAACAGGCTTCTGAAGCTACCAAAGCTGGTTTGGAATCGACATCAGCTATAAAAATAATAGGACTTGTTATTGCGTTCCTGCTTGGAGAAATGCTCATACCACCTTATGCTAACAGAGCATTGGCTTCCAAATCAACTAAAATATCAAGAAATGGTTTTATACTGGCTGGCATATTCAGCATATTCTGGTTTATGGTTATGGTCTCGCTTGGAATTATGGCCAGAAGTATCATACCCGCAGATACCGCAGAAGATAATGTACTTTATAGCTTAGTGCATGAAGTCATGCCCACAAGCGGCTACGCACTCTTATTAGTCGTTTTAATTTCAGTTATAATGTCGAGCTTAGATTCATTATTAAACGCTGGAGCAGTTTCTTTTACACAGGATATAGTTAAGCCATTTGCAAATTTATCAAATAAATTTTCATTAAATACCGGCAGAATCGCTACTGTTGCTATCGCAATCACAGCTGCAGTTAGTGCATTGGCGGTTGATAATATTATAAGTGGATTACTAACATGCTATGCGGTTTGGACGCCGGCGATACTGCCTTCTTTGATTTTAGGATTATGGATTAAAAATCCAAGACCTTTGGCAGGGATTTTATCAATGAGTGTTGGTGCCACGATCTCTGTAATTCTATGGATAATTTTCATATTCTTTCTGGAACGATCAGCAGATTTCGCTTTACCGAGTGTTATCATTCCTGGTCTTGCGTTTTCTGTTCTGGCATATTTCATCGGACATTTATGGCAAAAACCTAAGGATGGACAATAGATGAAAACTTTAGTCTTTGTTATCGTTATAGCTGGCGCATTAATCGCTATTGCAAGTGGAATTTGGGTTGCAACAGCATTAGGAAACGCTATATCCAGAAACAAAGAGAGAGATGTTCCTGAAAATTCTGCAAGTGATTTAACAGAAGAATAACTTACTCATGTCGAAGCGATTCAATCGGATCCATATTCGCGGCACGATATGCGGGATATAAACCAAAAATTATACCAACTGCCGAACTAATACCAAAAGCCCATCCAATGGAACTGATTTTAACTACAGTAGGCATATTGCCATAATATTCGACTAATGAAGGAATTCCAAGACCAAGAATAATTCCAAGGATACCTCCGGTTGCGGTCAGAATAAATGTCTCAGAAAGAAACTGGAAAATAATGTCTTTTTTCTTTGCTCCAAGTGCTCTGCGAATTCCAATTTCACGAGTTCGCTCACTTACGGTCGCAAGCATAATGTTCATAATTCCAATACCACCGACGATTAGAGAAATAGCGGCAATTGAACCAAGAACTATGGTGAAAATACGCTGAATATCCTGCTGCCTTTTCATTAATTCAAGCGGAACTGTGATCGCATAATCATTTTTCTTATGGTACTTTTTGAGGAGAGTTTCCACACTTTGTTTGGCTGGTATGATCTGCATCAAATCATTAACTTTAACAACGATTTCCTGCAATTCAACTCGTTCCATCGTTATTCCTGAAGTACCACTCATTTGTAAATTGGTTTCACCAAAACGGTCCTGAGCGGTAGTAAGCGGAACATAGATTGTCCCAACATTAGCACCGGCCTGTGAGGTTGCTTCGCTGGAAGCCGTTTGTCTGGTCTCCGGAGTATCATCTTTTTCTTTTGCAACACCAACAACACGATAATAATCAGTACCTAATTTAATATCTTCTCCAATAGGATAGTCAAATGCAAAAAGAGCTTTTACAATTTGGTCATCAATAACACATACACCCCGCTTGTAACGCATATCTAAAGCACTGACAAATCTTCCATACTGAACTTGTAATGTTGATATTTGAGGATACCATGGTACTGTTCCAACAACTTCAATAGATGCTCTGTTGGTTCTATATTGAGCTTCTTGAGGAATACGGCGATTTGGTACTATTACCTGAACATCTGGAATTGCATTACGAAAACGCTCGGCATCATTATAAGTAAGTCCATACTCTTTTAGGGTCTGTTGCTGGCCTGTAGAAGATTTTTCTTCGGGAGGGTCCTGAGTTTCTATAATAATATTATGACTACCAAGCTGAGCGATTTTTCTCTGAGCGTCTGCACTTGCTCCTTCACCAATTGCAAGCATTGCAATAACAGAAGATACACCGAAAATGATACCTAATGCGGTAAGTGTAGAACGCAGTCTGTGCATCCAGAGACTTTTGATACCCAACTTTAATGTACGTTTTAAACGAAATAAAAACATAAATATCTACCGTTCGTTCCTTTTCTGATTATATTCTTCTTTATCTATCATCCCGTCAAAAAGCCTTATAACTCTTTCTGATTCTTTTGCAATTCCTTCATCATGGGTAACTGCTATCAGTGTTTTGCCCTGATCATGTAAACCGTGGAGAATATCAAGAATCTCTGAGCCGCTTGATGAATCAAGATTGCCTGTAGGCTCATCAGCTAATATGATTAATGGATCATTAGCTAATGATCTTGCGATAGCCACTCTTTGCTGCTGTCCACCACTTAGCTCTGTAGGCCGATGTTTAAGTCGATGCCCCAAACCTACCATTTCTGCAAGCTCGATTGCTTTCTCTGCACTTTCATACTCTGGAATTCCCTGGTAAAACATTGGTACCTGAATATTTTCAATAATGTTTAACTGGCTTATAAGGTTAAATGATTGAAAAATAAAACCGATTCTTGCACCGCGGATAGAGGATAAGTCATCATCATCAAGCGTAGAAACACCTGCTCCGCCAAGTAGATATTCACCTGTGGTTGGGCGATCAAGACAACCAATCATATTCAGTAGTGTTGATTTACCTGAACCGCTGGGCCCCATTATAGCTACATATTCACCTGGAGTGATTGAAAGATTAATATCTTTCAATACTTTTAATTCTCCTTCTCCGATAAAGTAGCTTTTACACAAATCTCTCATTTCGAGAATTGGTTTATCTGTATCGAAGTTCAGGTTATCATGGTACTGTTGTATCACTTTGTGAGTTTCCTTATTTGCTCATGTAATTTAATTGGCTCCATCGAAGCTTCCACCCGGTGCACCTTGTGGATTCATACCACCGCCGCCTCTTCGGCCTCCACCAAATCCGCCAGCACCACCCGGTCCTGCTCCACCGCGTTGTTGGAATTGTTCCATCATCTGCTGTCTCTCTTCTGGAGTCAGGTTTTCCATACCTCTCATTCCACCCATGCCTCTTCCTCCACCAAATCCGGCACCGGCACCATCAATCATGCCTCCTCTTGGGCTTTGTGTTATATCTACAGGAGGAGCTTCACCATCAGGAACAGGAGGAATTTGTAAGAAAGATGCTGCCGCAGAATCCGTAAATGGAAGCGGATTAAGCAATACTACTTCACCTGTTTCTAAACCACTTTTAATTTGTACAAAGGTCTCATTGAATGCGCCTGTTTGTACTTCACGTTCGACAGGCTCGCCGGACTTTACAACATAACATATTTTTCTTCCAAGTCGATTTGATACAACCTGGACAGGAACCTGAACTACGTCATCGTACTTTTCAACAAGGATATTAACTTTACATGACATCCTGCTTTTGAGAAACTCATGAGTACCATTAATTTTAACAAGTGTTTGGTAAACCTTTGTATCAGGATTCATCATACCACGTGACTGATCCGGCAAAGGTGCTACTTCAAGAACTTCCCCTTCTAACACTGTATCAGGAAAGGCATCCATTACTATAGTTGCTTTTTGACCGGTTCGTACTTTGTCCACTTCTGTTTCATGAACACTAATTTCAGCAACCATTGAAGCTGTATCAGGCATTGAAATGATTGTTTGACCTTCATAAACAGCTTCACCTTCGGCGATCATACCACTTCCTCCTGATGTTCTTCCTCCGCCGCCTCGCATCATTCTCATTGTATCATTTTGATTACCTTCACCATAAACAACAAGGCCTGGAGCTTTTGCTCTAATGGTACAATATTTGATTTGCTGTTCCAGTAAATTGACCTGTTTAACCTGCTCATCATATCTTAAAAGAGCACTACTGAGAGAGCTTTTTGCCTGAGCTTCTCTCGAACGACACTGAGCGTAGGTACGCTGTAAACTTCTACGTGCTTCGATATAGTCGCTTAGTGACTGCTCCGCACTTTTCGGGAAATCATAATCCAGGAATAAGGCAAGATTTATTTCAGAATTCTGTAGTGAAAACTTTCGACTCTTCAAACTTAATTCATCTCTTTGTAACTCAAGGTCAGAGACATAATTTGCGTCATGAAGTCTTCGTGTACCCTCTAATGTATCCTGTTGTGTTTTTAAGTTACCTTCAGCGATAACAATATCATCTTGTCTTGATTTCAACTGTTGCCAGGCGGAAGAACCAGATAATACATTCGGATCATCTTTTATTTGCTCTACTAAAGGGTAAATCAAATCAGCAAGAACAACTTTTTCCGTTCCGATTGTAGTGCTGTTAGAATCTACAGCAGGAAGCATTACGTTCACATCAACAATCAATTCATCAGCAAGATCTTCACCAAGATATTTCTGAAGATCAAGAAGAGCAAATCTCACATTTAATTCTGCCCTGGATATACTGCTTTCATTATCTATAAGCTGGATTTGAAAAGACTCACGTGCCGAAGTTACTCGTTCTTCATCACTGGTTAATGATAATTTTTCCTGTACAAGTCTGTCTTCCAGAACCGAAGAATCCAGTTCTACCAGTATTTTACGGTTATCAACATCTTCCTGTGTAATATAAGTTCCAGGAGAGACAATATTAAGAATAGTAATATCCTGTACGTCCCTGTTTCGTTCAACCTGGCACTTGTATTGTATTGAATTTTGAGCCCTTATACTGCCGCCCTCGGTTACAGTGATAGTTAAAGGGCCATTACCTACTGTAAATGTAGCTCCCGTGGAAGCTGAAACAGGATTTAATCGAGTTGTAGCCCAAAAACCAGCACCAGCAAGTGCGGCAATTAAAAGAATTAGAATAAGCCACATTCCCGCTTTGCCTTTTTTGGGTTTATGATATTCAGGTTTATTTGATGAAATTACACCTTTTTTATTTGCACTCATTATCGACTTTGCTCCCACATACCATCTGGTTTTACTTCAAGAGTTCCTATATCTCTATAAAAGCTCAATTTTGCATTAAGATAATTTATAATAGCATTCATATAATTGTTTTGAGCCGTAACCAACGCATCTTCTGAGTCCTGCAAATCAATTATAGTTGCCAGGCTAAGTTCGAGTCGTATTTTCTGCTCATCGACACGTCTTTCAGCCAATTTCACACCAATCTTTTGAATTTCATAACTCTGGGTTGACTCAACAAGATTACGATAAGCCTGGCGTACATCCAGTTTTACTCTCTCGAGGTCCTCATCGTATGACCTCAAAGATTGCTGCATACTAATCAAGGCACGCCTGTAGTTGTTTCGTTCAGATACCTGGTCAAAAGGCAAGTCCGCTCCAACTCCTACTGTATATGTACCGTTATGAAACTGCAATTCGTCGAAATCAGTTTCGCCAGAAGGTGACGTTACATTAGAAGAGGCACGTAGGTCCATTTGCACACCAATTCCCTTTTCAGCGAGAACTAATGAGCGTCTTGTATCGTCGAGTCTGTCCTTGGTATTGGCTAAATCCAAACGAAGATTCATCGCCATTTCTATCGCTTCATCAAGAGAATATTCAGGCTCACTTACACCTAACTCTTCGAGGGCTAAAAGTTCGTTCGGATCCAGCGTAATGTTTGCATCGGCTGGCAAGGATAAAGTAACCTTGAAACTGTCAAGAGTCTGTTTGTAACTCTGCTCATTAGAAATAATGCTATTTTCTGCATTAAGCAAATCCTGCCTTATTCTATCGGCATCAGCCTGAGGTCTTTGCTTAACATCTACTTCCATTTGTGTGCGTTCTACCGTTCGCAGCTGCCTTTCGTAACTGGCTCTGGCAATCTTCAATCTTTCCTCTGCCTGCAATACACGATAATATTCATTAATAATAGAAACTACGAAAGTTTGCCTGTATCTATTGAAATTGCGAACCTGGTACAACATATTACGTTCGGCCTGAGTCAAACTCTCCCATGCCTGAATACCGGCTACATTACCTAATAAAGGTGCGGTTATACTTGCGTTAAGAATCGAACCTAAAGTAGTATATGGATCATCAGTCAAAAAGCGTGTCCAGTCAACAGATAATCCTATATTGGCAATAACACCACCTGCGGTAACAAATGCCTTGTCGATTCCTCCGCTGGAAGATACGGTTCCACTATCATCTCCAGGCGGATTGCGATATTGGGCATCAAAAGTGCCAAACAATTGACTCTCATATTGATGACGAGTCGAAGTAAGACTTAATGCTGAGGTATATAAAGATTCTTTCTGAGATTGATAGGCCCTGCTGTATTCCGTAGCGATTTCAACTGCATTCTGAAGAGTTAGAATCCCTGAAGGAGGTATCATCTCGGATATTTCTTCATAGGTAGCTACCGAATCCCTTATTTTATAGTTTGCCATTTCGCCAAAATTGGGATCCCATTTTTCCTCAATAATCGCATAAGAATCACTGTCAGCTTCATTTACAAGCTCGGCTGGTGATTTACAACCACCTATGAGTCCAGCAACAAAAAGAATTGTAAAAAAAACTAATGATACCGGCTGAAATTTATTATTCATAAAATACTTCTTCAATATCAATTACTAATATAATTTATTATTTCCTAATTTAATTCTCAACAATTTCTCAGATTATCTAAAACCTTTATATTACCATATACTTACAACAAAGAAAAGCTAAAAACCTCTTTTTATCCCTTTTTTCAAAGAAAATTACTATATTCCGGTTAAATTGTATGATAAAGAAATTCCATTAAAAACATAATTTGTAATCCGTTTTATAGAAATCCCTCCCGTAAAAACCTTTTCTAATAACAGTTATAAGCCAGAACGAACATAATTCTTTTTTAGGGTACAATAAGTATAGCGATTCCCTGCCAAACTTAGCCTTTCTACGCAAATCAATTCTCATAGTTCAAAAAAAAACGCAATTTCATAAATAATAAGCCCTATTTTTTGTTGCAGAATTAAGAAAATATCTGTAAACTTATGACGATTTGAGTACAAAATCTTTATGGCGGCGTAGCCAAGTGGCTAAGGCGACGGTTTGCAAAACCGTTATTCGCCGGTTCGAATCCGGCCGCCGCCTTTCATTTTTCGTAAACAATTGTTTTTTGAATACCTTGTAATGGAAGTGAAGGTTGTGTGGTTTTAGAAATGGAAAAAGCCGACGAGCGAAGGACCGAGCACAGATTACAATATCGCTGGCCAGTCAGATTCAATATAAACAGCGAAAATCACTTCTTTAACGGCCAGATTGTCGATGTTTCCAGCAATGGAATAGCGTTTCTCTGCCATGCCGACCAAAGCTGCTTTGATTCTGAACAAGAAATAAAAGCAAGTTTCGGTGTGCCGCATTTCGGTATAGACGAATCGTTCGATACCATCCTTTTCGAACGTACCGGGCATGTACGCAGAATCGACAAACCAAGCTCCCAGGTATATCGCATCGCAATGCAATTCGCTTCGCCGCTATTCTTCAAACCGGGCGAGCAGGGAATAAACGAAATTGAGGCCCAGCAAAGGCTTGACGCGAAGAATTTCTCTGTTATCAAATCGGAAGAAACGGCAAGAGCATACAATGAAGCACTCGCAAAGGCCCAGAAACAGCTTACACAATACGCTCAGGCCAAAGCTAAAATCGAAGAACAGCTCAAGGCGGAAATTGAGGGCCGGGCTCGATACGAAGCTCAAATAAGAATCGAATTAGAAGAAAGAATACGCCCCTACGACGAAGATATAGCCAGATTCGAGGCCAAATTGCAGACTAGAGAAAAAGAGCTTACGGAATTTGCCGAAATTGCGGATAAATCTCAAAAGAGAGCCAAATCTCTCGAAGAGCAGCTTGAAATTCTCAAAGAACAGACCGAACAGGAAATTAACCGTATTAAAAAGGAAGCTTCTGAACTGGTCGAACAAATCAAGGTAAAATTCAAAAATAACGCCCCGCAATCAGAAAAGAACGCCCTTCTGAAAAGATTCGATAAATTCATTTCAGACAGAAACAAAATTTTTTAGTATACGATTTTTATGAATGCGAAAATTAACAACCGCACTATCGAAATCCTCCAGGCCGACATTACCGACATGCAAACCGATGCGATAGTCAACGCGGCAAACGCTCAATTAATCCTCGGCGGCGGAGTCGCGGGAGCAATCAGAAGAAAAGGCGGCCCATCAATCCAAGCCGAATGCGACAAAATCGGAGGCACATTCGTTGGCGGAGCCGTAATTACAACCGCCGGAAACCTCCAGGCAAAATACGTCATCCACGCAGTTGGCCCCCGCCAGGGAGAAGGAAACGAAGATGAAAAGCTCAAAAACGCAACTCTAAATTCGCTCAAAGTGGCCAACGATAACAATCTCAAAAGCATTTCCTTCCCGGCTATAAGCACAGGAATTTTCGGATTCCCGATAGAAAAATGTGCACAAATTATGCTCGCAGCAACTATCGATTACCTGAAAAAATCAACAGGCATCGAAAAAGTTGTTTTCTGCCTATTTTCAAAAGACGATTACAATATCTTTAAGAACGAGTTGCAAAGCCACACAGGCACATAGTCACAAAGAATTCATAATTACCTGCCGCACAAACACTTGCATACATGCTAACCATCAAATTGGGTTTGTTTTACAAAAACGCAATACTCAGATTGTAAATGCCGAGGGTAACTCAGAACACAGTACGAATAAATTGGCTTTGTTTTTCACGTTCATTAATTTTAGGATTTTGGATTTAGTCTTTAGAATTTCCCGCCCCAAGCGGGCGAATTGGCTTTGTTTCGCAATTTACTAACCACGACTCGGCTGAGCTTGTCGAAGTCTATTCACTTTTTTGTGGGAGCAAAAAAAACATCTCCCCTCTATAAATAGGCGCGGTGTTACATTTTTGGACGAAAACTGAGCCAAAAATGAGGGTAGTGACTCTACCCCAAAATCGCTAACTCCTTACGCGGCCAACAATAAAAATTATTTTATTTTTTTCAGATTTTTACGATCCCCCGCCGCGTTTTTGATTGAAAAGTACGCGAAAAATAAGGATGCCTTAAACTGACTCTGTCATTCTCGCGAAGGGGCTTGTTGCCAAAGCAGATGTAGGGTGTGCTTTGCACACCAGATTTAAAATGGTGTGCACAGCACACCCTACTAAAGATTTGCAAGCCAGTCTTGTGTACTCATCACTTTACTGAATCGCAAGGCCTGAGTAACAACAATCGCATTATGCAATTGCTCGGCAGTAACAGAACCCGCGTAATTTGTAAAGCCCAATGTACCAGTTGCATCGGATAAAAACTCAACCGCAAAATCAAGATGAAACGCCTGGCGGGCGGTCGTATCACAACACATCTGTGTCATATATCCGGAGATAGTTATCGTATCAATTTCATTTTCACGAAGATACTGCTCCAAATCCGTTCCGGTAAAACTCCCCGGCTTTGTTTTTTCTATAAGAACATCCCGTTTGCGTTTTTCTATTTCAGGATGAAGTTTCCATGTCTCACTGCCCTTTTGAAAACCTTTTGCAAGCGGCGTATCAGCAGAATGCTGAATGACAATTATCGGCACGCCGTGACTCGCAGCTCCATCCATAGCCTTTACAATATTATCAAGACTCCCGGCGGGATAAACGATTTTCAGACCTTCATTGAAATAAACGTTCTGTACATCAATAACTAATAATGCCCTTTTCATAAAATCCTTTTCATAATTATTTTAATAAAGTAGGGTGCGTTTCAACGCACCTTTTTTTATTCATTTGGTGCGATACATCGCACCCTACTTAATCCTAACAATAACTAATTTATTTAAAGTTTCTTATCTATATAAATATTTATTAACTCTTCATGTTTTCAGCTTCAAATTACCAGATAATTTTCGTTTCTCTGTATGGTTCGTTATCTGCCGCGGATTCAAAGACAAGGTCTGATTTCATTTGTTCCGGTGTGAGTATCCCCTTGAACTTGCATAAATTCATTTTCACAGGTAATTCACCAACTAATGTTTTAATATTTATCTCAGTACTTCTGAAAATACTTTCTATATTATAAGCTCTTCCGATAACTTTCGAACGTTTAAGCGGCATTAAGCTGCCGCAGGTCTGTTTGTTTTCAGTTAAGGTATATATCACTACTTCAGTTTCCTGGCCAACAAGCGAAGTGAGAGCTAAAGGATATGTTGCTTTATCCGTTTTAAATCTTAATACAAGTGGCGCAACCATTCCACGAGATATATATTTATCCCCTGCAACAATCTTAGCAACAACAAAGCACCATTGCTTTTCAATATAATCCTTAAAAACAGTTATATCTTTATCACTATATCCAAACCTATTTTCATTTAACCATTCTATTATCGCATTTTCACTATCGCTTTTTATAACCTTTACATCGTAGATTCCAACTTGCTCTGATTTAATAACATCAACTAAACCTTCTGCTCTATTTATTAAAAGAGAAGGTATAAAATGAACGAAAACAAAGTACAAAGATATTAAAAATAAAGGTAGATACTTAAGACAATACTTCTTTCCAGATTGCCATTTTTGTGTTGGATAAAATAAAAGAATAATAATAAAGAATCCAAAATAGATTGCACTAAATAAACTACATAACAAAAGAAATAAACCAAAGATGATTGTACTAATATCGATTATTTTAGGTTGTGTTGACCTTGCGACTCTCAAAAAAAAGGTATTTGCTTTATCAAGATCAAATGATAATATTTCCGGTGCCGATGGAACGGGAACAATCCAACCTAATCTTCCGATCGTAATATCCTTGGTAAGTTCATATTTACTTTGGAGAATAAGCGTTTCAGAGCCTTCATGAAAGATTAGAAACGCACGTTGGTATGGTATTTTGTCTGGAATTCGCTCTGTATTATAAAATCGTCCATCAGCAAATGATTTCGGGGATAAATTGCATATAACTATTAATAGAAAAACAAATCCCGCTCTATTCTTCATTTTAACCTTCCCAATAAGAATTCAATCTATCCTAAAATGAGTATCTCAATAATCAGAAAATATATTAAAAGCAAATTATTGTCAATCATTTTGTCAGAACCAATAAGAAAACCTAAACTTGAAGATATGGAGAAGAAAAAAGCCCCTGCATTTTTTCCTAAAATTAGTTGTTTGAGATGCAGGGGCGAACTACAACTGTAAACTTCCCTGCAAACAGCATTTTTCATTTATAGCCAAACTTCTGATTGAGGTGAAAAGTTTCTGTAAAATAAAACGCTATATCGTTTTTCTTCTCAATCGCAATCCTGAATAACTTAAGCCTATTAGACCAAGCAAAGCTGCTCCGGGGACTGGGACAGGTTCAAATACTCCATGTATTACAATATCTCTTTTTATTGATTCGTTCTCTGTTCCCGAAAAATGAAGAACAGGATGAATAGAAACTACAGGTAAAAATCCATCAGAAACTTGGATAATAGATTCTGTGCCATTAAGCTCCAATTTAGAGCCGTTATACGCGATATATAAATCCAAGTCAGGGTCATTTTCAGAATCGAAAGTAGCACCAGTAATTTTTAATTTCAATTTTCCTATTTCATCTGGATTAAAATATATATTCATCGATAAATAAGAAAAACCATCATATTGAAATTGTATAGGTTCGACTCCTTGGGGATTTTGTATCCAGCCGCTAACACCCATACTAATAGTAAATTCATAATTTTCAAGTATGAAATCCCAGTATGCGCTTGAATACCCGCTTACAATCGAATCATCATAGGATAAGTCTTTATAATCATAATCCGAATCAGGGATACTGAGGAAATGGTATTCTATCCAGCCACCGTTCGTTTCATTAAAACCAGGAATACTTTTATCATATACAGTAGCCAGCCCTATAACAATATCGCCCTCACCAAAATATTCATACATTTCAGCAAATACTGAACTTGACCAAAAACAAAGAATTAATGTTGCGAACAATACAAGAATTGACTGTCTTTTCATCTCAAATCCTCCTCAAAATAAATTATTAAACTTCTCCTTGTAATGAATGACATCCTTGAACTGGCAAGATTATACTCTTTTCCGATTTCCTTGTCTATTGTGGGAACTACGTATTTTTTAAAATAATCTTCATAAAGAGGTAGTTTTATACGTCTTTGCCAAGTTCTTCTGCCAGAACCCCCTGCCACAGGCCTTATACAATCAACATGGGGTATCGTATAACCTGATAGAAGCCCGAACTCCTTCTTAGCTATAGTTTGTACCGTCTTGATTCAGATAATGACCATAACATAACGACTTAATTTATCGAAACAATGATTAAGGGCAAAATAGAGTTGCATAATATATAATCAGTAAATACAAAGTTTTTTCTCTCATAAATACAGTTACAACAAGAGTTAAGAACATGTTAGAAAATAAATACAAAAAAAAACAGAAAAATATCTCTTTACAGTTAATCGATTTTCCATATAATTATAGATACAGATTGAATGTGCGTAACAACAATATCTGGTTTAATTTCCGTGTATTTTTCTATATGCTGTGGTCCTTTTTATTCGCATGGAAGCGCACATTAATGAAAAAAAACAAAATCCCCGAAAAACTATCCCCTGCACTTTTAACGATTGAGCAGACCTGCCAGCTTCTTAATGTCAGCCGTGCCGAATTCTATCGTCTTAAAGCGAAAGGGAAAATTGGGCCTCAACCTGTTGGATTAAGTAGAAAATATTTATATCGCAAGGACGAAATAGAAAATTGGATAAAAGCAGGACTTCCCAATAAAGATATATGGAGAATCATTATGAAAAAAGAACAAGACTACAAAAATAACGTTAATATCAACATCAACAATTTCAATGGAGTATTAGGGAACGTTCAATCAGAAAATTTACAGAACGAAAACAATACAAATTGCAATAATTTCAAGAACAATAAAGATGTTTTAAAGAATAGAAATATTGCTCAAGCACTATTTACCTTCATTAAAAAATCCATAGGATTTTTGGGATTAATAAAGTCATTTATTCTAAAATTATTATGATCAAGATTGCCGCATTCCCAGGGGACTCGCAATGATCGCCTTTTTCTTTGCGAGCTTTGACTTCGACGAGCTCAGTCGAGTCGCGGCTTTGTCGAAGATGCCTAAGGTGCAGGATATTTTTTTTATGGATTCCCGCCTGCGCGAGAATGACAGAGTCATGGTAGTGAATAATCTGTGTAAATCCTATGAATCGGAGCCGGTCAAGTTTTTTTCTTCGTCATTTTCATAACTTTTTTTATTCTTTCTTACTAAGCGTTTTGC